>JAHJQF010000001.1:900000-1035212 GCA_018819405.1 Patescibacteria group bacterium | reverse complement strand
TTCGGCTGTGATAGTAGTTGGTGTGAGTGAAGTTTGTGATTCTCTTTTGATTGATTCTTGTTGGGATAGTAGTTCTAGTCAAAATTTGTATAGCGGATCTTATGTGGGAGGTACTGGTTGCAAGGCACCAAAGACACATTGTAATGCCGCTTGCGATTATTGCTCAGCAGGATGTTTTTAATATTTCTGCTTCAGAAATTAGTTTGGCTTAATATTAAATTGTAAAGATTTTATCCAATCGGTATTTTTTGTCTTCTTTCTTTTTTTTATAAGTAAAAAATGCTATAATTTAGTCAATGACGCAAAACATTATAGTTCAGGCTACCAAATCTCTTGTCATCGATTTAATCGGGGAAATTTTGTATTTTCCTATTTGGTGGTATACCCAAGGGTTAAAAAAGATGGTTTTGTACGTTATTAATTCTATACAAAATACTAATCGTAATTTGGCCTTGACTCTGATGCTCAAGAGCATGTTCAAGCCAATGTTTGGTCAGTATGATAGAGAAGGTAGGATTATAAGCTTTTTTATGAGGCTTATTTTAATTATAGTCCGTTTAATTTTCTTTATTTTACTTTCAATTTTATATTTATCAATTATTATTTTCTGGATATTTTTACCAATAGTGGCTGTCTGGGGGATATTAAGCAACTTTTCTAGTCTATGGAAAGCTTGAAGTTTACAACTTGTCAGATTTGCGACGGTCAAGGCAAAGTGGATGGGCATACCTGTACCACTTGTCTTGGGCATGGCACTTATTATTTTGTAAATAATAATATTTTATATTTTGAAAGGGTAATTAGTCATTCTCATATTTTTGTCAGGGAATTCAAAAAAATATTAAATTTGATAATTAATACCATATTAATAGCCTCTGTTATTACAACTTTGGTAGTTATTTATAATATTTTAAATGTTGTGCAGTTTGATCCCAGAAATCTTTGGGGTTTTCTCAATACTTCAGATGAGTACAATTTATTTTTGTGGATACTGGTAGTATTTGATATGTTTTTGTATTATCGCTTGACTATACCGGGTATTAGAGAAGAGGCCAAGAGAAAAATATTGTCTGATGTTGATCAGCATACTACGCATAATATTGCCGACAATCTGGGACAGGAAACTTCAAATATAATAGATAAAGCTTGGCTTTATGCCAGCTACAAAAAAATATTTCCGCTCACGGTGTGGCATATTTTATTTTCTCTGTTAAATGATAAGGATATTAAATTAGTTTTGGCTCGTTTGGGAGTGGGAGCAGATAGTGTCAAGCAAAGCATAGACGAAAATTTGGAGGCCCTGACAGCCAACAAGTCAAGAGAAAATAAAATTGATCCAGAGGCAGAAAATGTTTTACTCAATGCTTACTTTCACATGCTCGACAGGCAGGCCACCAAGATAGCCGAAGTTGATATTTTGGCTGGCATTATTACATCCAGTCAGGCAGTCAAAAACATGTTTTATGATTTTGATATTGATGAAGAAAAAATAGATAACGTCATTGCCTGGGTAAATATAAACAAAGAACTTATAAATACATATAAGAGATTTCGTAGTCGTTCATTTTTTAAGCCAAAATCTGGAATCAATAGATCATACACCGCAATTGCTACGCCGGTATTAAATAGTTTTTCTTATGATCTGACTATGGCGGCCAAATCAGGTGCTTTGCCTTTGACAGTGGCCAGAGACAAGGAAATCAACGAAGTTATCTCAACTATTGAAAGTAATATTTCCAGTGTGGTATTGGTTGGTCAGCCGGGCATTGGCAAGGGCAAAATAGCCGAGGGGATTGCCAACAGAATGATGGCTGAGGAGATTCCTGAGCTTTTCCAAGACAAAAGATTAGTTTCTCTATCAGTTCCTATGATAGTGTCGGGGGCTGAGGGTACTGGACGCTTGGAAGAAAGATTTTTGTCTATTTTAAATGAAGTGGCTCTTTCAGGAAATATTATTTTATATATTGAAGATATTCATCAATTAGTCGGTATATCATCTCAGGGTACAGAGGGAGTATCATTAGCTGAGGTTTTGTCGTCAGAAATAAGAAAGAAAAATGTGATAGTTATTGCGACGTCAAACAGTAAAGAGTATGTCCAATATATAGAAAGTAGTAGTCTTGGCCAAGAGCTCAAAAAGATAAAGATAGAAGAACCAAATAAAAATCAGACAATCCAAATGATGGAAGCTCATGTAGGTAGTGTAGAAAACAAACACCGAGTTTATTTTACCTACGATGCTCTAGAGAAAATTTATGATTTATCTAGTCGATATATTACTGAGACTGCCCAGCCTAGAAAATCTATAGATCTTATGGATGAAGCTGGCATTTATGTATCCAAGCGTGGTAAAAAAGACAACTTGGTACGGTCAGAAGATATAGAGGAGCTGGTCAGTGATAAGACAGATATACCACTCACAAATGTCAGCGCTCAAGAATCTACCAAGCTTCTTAATTTGGAAGAGGAAATACATAAGCGTATTGTTGGTCAGGATGAGGCAGTCAATCTGGTGGCAGCAGCTTTGCGTCGAGCCAGAGCCGAACTACGCGATCAAAAAAGACCAATTGTAAATTTACTTTTCTTAGGCCCAACTGGTGTTGGTAAAACAGAACTGGCCAAGACAGTCGCTGAGGTTTATTTTGGCAATGAAAACGATATGATTCGTCTGGATATGAGTGAATATCAAGCCCAAAATTCTTTACCAAGACTTATTGGCTCACCGGAAAATGGCACACCGGGCTTATTGACAGAGGCGGTCAGGCACAAGCCATTTGCACTACTACTTTTGGATGAAATAGAAAAGGCTCATCCAGATATCTTAAATATCTTTTTGCAGGTTATGGAAGATGGAAGACTGACGGATGCTCTTGGCAGGACGGTTGATTTTACTAATCTGATAATTGTAGCTACATCTAATGCTGGCACGTCGTATATACAAGATCAGATAAATCAAGGTAAAAATATAGAAGATTTCAAAGATTATCTTATCAAAGAAGAAATTAGAAATATCTTTAGACCAGAGTTTATCAACCGTTTTGACGGGACTGTAGTATTTAAGCCTTTGACTAGAGATGAAATATTTCAGATTGCCGGATTTATGCTCAAAAAAGTTCAAAAACGTCTGGAAGAAAAAGGCATATTTTTTGAAATTACTGTTGCCGCTCAACGTGAATTGGCTGAAGCTGGTTTTGATCCGGTGTTTGGTGCTAGGCCTCTGAGGCGTGTGATACAGGAGCAGGTGGACAATTCTTTGGCTAATTTTTTACTCAACGGTAAACTAGATAGACGTGATATAGTAGTCTATGATGTGGGCGGAAAAATAAGTGTCAAAAAACCAACTGGTTACTAAGATTTTGGCCCGTCGTGTTTGACACGGCGGGTTTTTTTGATAACTTGAATTTTGAGCTTATTTCAGGTATAATTTGTTTATTAAAATATTAAATTCCAGTAATTTTTATGGAAGAAATCAGAATTATTGATAAGGTGGTAAATCTGGCCAAGCGTAGAGGTTTTTTATTTCCATCTTCAGAAATATACGGAGGTTTGAGTGCAGCCTATGACTACGGTCCTTTAGGCGTTGAGTTAAAAAATAATATTAAAAAATTTTGGTGGAAGATGTTTGTCACTTCTCGGGCTGATATGGTAGGGCTTGATGCTTCTATCATCATGCATCCGAAAGTTTGGGAGGCATCTGGTCACGTGGATAATTTTTCGGATCCACTAGTGGATTGCAAAAAATGTCACAAAAGATTCCGTTATGACCATCTCTTGGAAAACAATTCTATAGAGCCTCTTTATGATAAGGCTAAACCAATCAATCCGTCAGAAATAGTCTGTCCAGATTGCGGTGGCGAGCTGACAGAAGTCAGGCAGTTTAATATGATGTTTAAGACTTTTATGGGTCCGGTAGAAGACAGTGCTTCAGCAGTTTATCTGAGGCCGGAAACTGCGGGTGGTATTTTTGTAAATTTCAAAAATGTCACTGAGACTCAAAGAATGAGACTGCCATATGGTATTGCCCAAATTGGTAAGGCCTTTAGAAATGAAATAACCACCGAAAATTTTATTTTCCGTACTCGTGAATTTGAACAAATGGAAGTAGAATATTTTGTCAATCCAAAAAACTGGAAAAAATCTTTTGAAGATTGGTTGAGTGTCATGAGAGAGTGGTGTCAGTTTTTGGGGCTAAAAAAAGAGAACTTGGTGGAGGTAGAAATATCAGAAAAAGATAGAGCTTTTTATTCCAAACGAACAGTTGATTTTGAATACAAATTTCCTTTTGGTCAAAAAGAGCTCTACGGCTTGGCTTATAGGACTGATTATGATTTGACTCAACATCAAAAATTTTCCGGCCAGGATCTTAATTATACTGATCCAATATCTGGAGAAAAATTTATCCCTCATGTGATAGAGCCATCGCTCGGAGTAGACCGTAGCGTCTTGGCAGTTCTTTTGGCGGCTTATACTGAGATAGAGGGCGGTAGGACGACCACCACCGAGTCTAAAAAGGACATGGAGGTAGTTTTGAAATTACCGTACTACTTGGCGCCTATCAAGATAGCAGTCTTGCCGCTTTCCAAAAAAGAACCCTTAACTAAGCTAGCTAGAGAGATTTTGCTTGATCTCAAAAAAGATTTTGTCTGTAGCTATGATGAGACTCAGGCGATTGGTCGCCGTTATCGTCGCCAGGATGAGATAGGCACGCCATATTGTCTGACCGTAGATTTTGACAGTCTGGAAGACAATATGGTGACTGTCCGAGATAGAGATAGTATGAAACAAGATAGAGTGGCTATCTCGGAACTCAAGAATTATTTCAAAGATAAATTAATTATATAAGTATGAAAAAAATTTATTTTTTAGCAATTTTAGGGTTAGTATTTTTAGCCAATACCACCCAAGCTGCTTCATTAGCAGATAGATTGAGAGGCTATATTTTACTCCAAGTCCAGAGTCATGGTGAGGCCTGGTATGTTTTGCCTGACAGTGGAGAAAGAGTCTATATGAAAAATGGTGAGGTAGCCTTTGGGCTAATGAGGGATACGGGCTTAGGTATTAGCAATATTAATTTGGTCAAAGTACCAGTAGGTATAGATTCTATCGCCTTACCCTATGATGGTGATAATGATAATGATGGTTTGTCCAATAAAACTGAAGAATCTTTAGGAACTGATATGAATGATGCAGATAGTGATGATGATGGGTATTTAGATGGTGAGGAAATAAAAAATGGTTATGACCCTATGGGTATGGGTACCTTAAATTATGATTATTCTTTAGCCAATAGATTAAAAGGCAGGATTTTGTTGCAGGTTGAGGATAAGGGCCAAGCTTGGTATGTAAATCCAAGTGATGGAAAACGTTATTATATGAATAGTGGTGACGCAGCTTATCAGATTATGAGATTTTTGTCTTTGGGTATTACCAATGCTGATTTAAATAGTATTAGTGTTCAAGGCGAGGAGCAAAATTATTGGCAAACATATACCAATAATCAATATAATTTTTCTATCGAATATCCAGATGATTGGACAGTTGCAGATGTTGATAGCATAGGGCCTAGTCTGACTGTGGGTTTTAGTCCAAAAGATTTGACGGGAGATTTTCAGTGGGGTATTAATATTTATAATAAAAATGAAAAGACAGTCGAAGAGCTTATTGCTGATGTGGGAGATCAATTTTTAGATAGGCAAGAAAGCAGACAGAATATAGTTATTGGAGGTATTAATGCTATAAAAGCCACAATTACCACTGATCAATATGATAATTGGAATGCAGAATATATTGTATTTGAAAATGGCGCTTATATATTTACTATTAGTAACGGTGCAATACCAGATGACAATTATGAACAGTTTTATAATAGTTTAGTGTTTTTAGATTAATAAAAAGTTTTTTAATATATGTTTAAAAGAATAGTCCGTCGTGATGGATCAGTTATTATATTTTTTCCGCAAAAAGAAACAAAAGCGGTTACTTTTGAGGTTTTATATAAAGTAGGTAGCCGTCTGGAAAATAAGGCTTTAAATGGAGCTTCGCACTTTGTGGAGCATTTGATGTTTAAGGGAACTAATCGTCGTCCAAATACCGCTGATATTTCCAAGGAGTTGGATAATGTTGGAGCTGAGTATAATGCTTTTACTGGTAAGGAATATACAGGGTACTATATTACCGTAGACAGTTCTCATCTTCCTTTGGCAGTTGATATGCTCTCGGATATGCTCCATAATTCCAAATTTGAAAAAATAGAAGTGGATAGAGAGCGTGGTGTGATAGTGGAGGAAATAAACATGTACGAAGATAATCCGCTTTTGTATATCGAAGATGCTTTTGAAGAATTGCTTTTTGAAAATAGTGATTTGGGTCCATCTATTGCCGGGCCGCGAATAAATATCCAAACTGTTTCTAGAGATGCTTTGTACGATTATTATAAAAAACATTATTTTTCTGGTAACGGCGTGATTGCTATTGCCGGCAAGTTCAATGAAAAACGGGCTTTGAAGTTGGTAGACAGACTATTTCCTTTGCAAAAGAAAAAACCGAGAAATAAGTTTGTCAGGGTCAAATTCCCCGTTCAGAAAAAACCGCGAGTAAAACTAGTCAAGCGTTCACTTGAGCAGGTTCAGCTTATGTTGGGCTTTAGGTCAGTAGCCAGTAGTGATAAAAGATTCTTGGCCTCACAGGTTCTGGCCAATATTTTGGGCGGAAATATGAGCTCTAGACTATTTTTAAACATCAGAGAAAGACGAGGACTTTGTTATTCTATTAAATCTTCACTATCAGGCTATCAGGATTCTAGTGCTTTTGTAGTGCAGGCCGGTCTAAACAAAGATAAAATTTATGAAGCGTTAACAGCTATCAAAGAAGAATTGAATATTTTGGTAAAAGATGGTGTCAGTCAGGAAGAGCTCAAAAAAGCTAAAGATAATATGAGGGGTCGTATGATTCTCAAGATGGAAAGTGCTCCGACTTATCTAAATTTCCTTTTAGGTCAGGAAATTATCAACCAACCAATCAAGGATTTGGAAGCCAAGCTAAAAGAATTGGATAAAGTCACTTTAAAGCAGGTCAACGACATGGCTAAAATAATTATTAGCTGGTCACAATCAAATCTGGCCATCATGGGCCCGTTTGAAAATACAAGTAAATTTTTAAATATACTAACAAAATAAGCCTCACACCTTTGAGGTATGAGGTGAAGATAATTAATAAGACCTGCGGCTATAAAGGCGCGGGGTAAGAAAATAAAAATATGTCCAAACAAACTATATCAATTTCCACAGGTACTATTGTCAGGACGATATTTATACTTTTGATAGTTGGTTTCTTGTTTCTGGTCAAAGACGTAATAATTTTATTTTTTGTGGCTGTAATTTTGGCCTCGGCTTTTGATCCACTTATTGATTGGCTGCAAACTAAAAAAATTCCTAGAACCGTCAGTATCATCGGAGTATATATGGTGTTTTTGACTCTAGTCGGTTGGTCACTTTATCTATTAGCTGGACCGATAGTAGAGCAGGTCAAAGAAATTGGTAAGGCTTTTCCGGATTTCTATTCCAAGTTGGCAGACACTATAAATTATTTGAGGAGCGTCGATCAAAGTGTAGCTAGAGAAACAGTCAGCACCAGTTTTGCTGATATTACCAAAAGTCTGACTTCAGCAACTTCGGGAATATTTAGAACTGTTACTTCTATTTTTGGAGGTGTTTTTAGTTTTTTGATGGTCTTGGTAGTTACTTTTTATCTGACAGTAGAAGAAAATGCCATGAAGCGTTTTATCAAAACTATCACACCGTCCAATAATCAGGCTTATATAGATAAGCTGATTACTGATATGCAACATCGGATGGGTTATTGGTTGAGGGGGCAGTTATTTTTGTCTATTATAGTATTTGCCATGGTTTATATTGGATTGTCACTAATGGGTATAAAATATGCTTTAATTTTGGCTTTGGTAGCTGGAATATTTGAGATAGTACCATTTTTGGGTCCATGGATATCAGCCATTCCAGGTGTATTTTTTGCCTTTTCTCAATCCCCTGGCAAAGCAATTGCTGTAGCTATTTTGTATTTCCTGGTTCAGCAGGTAGAAAACAATCTGATTGTGCCAAAAGTGATGGGTAAGACGACGGGTTTGAATCCACTGGTGGTTATTTTGGCAATTTTGACTGGTGCTCGTCTGGGCGGAGTAGTAGGTGCCCTTTTGGCTGTACCAGTTACCTTGGCTTTGACAGTTTATGTTGAAAGTATATTAGATAAAAGAAAAAAATAATGCTTTATATTGTTTCTACACCGATTGGCAATCTAGATGATATCACTATCAGAGCTCTTGATATTTTAAAAAAAGTAGATTTGGTCTTGGCCGAAGATACTCGGGTCAGCAAAAAGCTTTTTGATCGCTATGATATCAAGACAAGGCTAGTTTCTTGGCATCAGCACAGTCAGTTGGCTGATTTTTCCAAGCTCAAAAAATATTTTGAAGATAACAAAGACATTGCTCTGATTACTGATGCTGGTACGCCAGGAATATCAGATCCAGGAGGCAAGCTTATAGAACTAGTATTAGAAAATTTTCCTGACACAAAGATTGTCCCTATCCCAGGCGCTTCAGCTCTGACGGCTTTGGTTTCAGTAGCCGGGATTGCTATGGACAAATTTTTGTTTTTGGGATTTTTGCCTCACAAAAAAGGCAGACAAACTTTGATAGAGGAGATTAAAGCATCAAAGATTCCAGTGGTATTTTTTGAGTCAGTCCATCGTATAGACAAGGCTCTGACTGCCTTGTCAGATTGCGACAAAGATTTGATAGTCGGTCGTGAGCTGACCAAACAATTTGAAACTATTTATCGCGGCAAAGCCAAAGATGTCTTAGAGCAGATCAAAGCCGATAAAGTAAAAGGGGAATTTGTAATTATTGTAAATAAATAATATGCCAAGTAAAAAACATTTAGGCACTATTACCATTTTACTCAAAGATAGACACAATTATGCGATTGATACCCAAAAGATTTTTACAGAGCACGGCAAGATGATACTAGCTAGAACCGGAGTCAATCCGTCTAGGACTTGTGTCAAAAATTGTACCGGCTTGATAGTTTTACTTGTAGAAGGTACAGTCACAGAAATAAGTGATTTGACCAAAAAGCTAAATAAGCTCTATGGTGTAGTAGCTAAGAAAATAATTATTACAGACTAATGGATTTCGTTGTTAGGCAACTAGAAGAAAAAGATTTTGTCACTGGTAGCGGCTTTGTAGAAACTATGGCCAATATGAGCGACATCAGTATATTGGATATTGATAAACTCAAAGATATTTGGCTTGCCGCCAAAAAACAAAACATCTATTTTTTTGTAGCGGAAATGGAGGGTCAGATTGTCTCTACTGTAAAATTGTTGATTGAACCAAAATTTTTTCACGGCGGCAAAGCCGCCGCTCACATAGAGGATGTAGTGACACGTTCCGGTTATGAAGGTCGTGGTCTGTCCAAGGCACTGCTTTTGGAGGCTATCAGGACTGCTGAAAAAGAAAATTGCTACAAGGTAATATTGGATTGCAAAAAAGAGCTGGTTCCTTTTTATGAAAAATCAGGTTTCAAAGAACACGATATTTGTATGCGCTTAGATTTTAAAAAATAGTATGGATAAATTTTATATAACAACATCAATTCCTTATGTAAATGCTCATCCGCATATTGGTTTTGCTTTGGAAGCAGTCCAAGCTGATATGTTGGCGCGTTGGCATCGTCAGTTGGGTGATGATGTTTATTTTGTGACTGGCACTGATGAAAATAGTTTGAAAAATGTCCAAGCTGCCCAAAAAGAAGGCCTGGAGACTAAAGCGCTATGTGATAGAAACGCCGAGGTTTTTAAAAGTTTAAAAGGCTATCTAAATTTATCTTTTGATGATTTTATTAGAACTACTGAAGGCAGACATTTCAAAGGTGCTCAAAAATTGTGGAAAGCCTGTAAGTCGGAAGATATTTATAAAAAACAATACAAAGGCTATTATTGTGTTGGTTGTGAGTCTTTTCTTCTGGAAAAAGACTTAGTAGATGGTAAATGTCTGACTCATCAAAAAGAGCCAGATATAGTAGAAGAGGAAAATTATTTTTTTAAACTTTCTAATTATCAGGACAAGCTTCTCAAGTTGATTGAATCAGAAGAATACAAAATAATCCCAGAGTCAAGAAAAAATGAAATAATTAGTTTCATCAAAATGGGGCTAGAAGACTTTTCTATTTCTCGTTCTGTTGAGCGGGCTCACGGTTGGGGAGTGCCTGTGCCCGATGATGACAAACAAATAATGTATGTTTGGATTGATGCTTTGAGTAATTATATTAATGCTTTAGATTATTTAAATGATGGACAATTGTATCAGAAATATTGGCCAGCAGATGTCCATGTGATTGGTAAAGATATCACTCGTTTTCATGCTATATATTGGCCGGCGATTTTGATGTCTGCTGGATTAGCATTACCAAAAAATCTTTTTGTCCACGGCTTTATCAATGTAGGTGGCCAGAAGATGAGTAAGTCACTTGGCAACGTAATTGATCCAATAGAATTATCAACTAAATATGGTACTGATACTGTCAGATATTTTCTTTTGGGGCATGTGCATTCTTTTGAAGATAGTGATTTTGATATTGAAAGATTTGAGCAAATATATAATTCAGACTTGGTAAATGGCTTGGGTAATCTGGTCAACCGTGTGACCAATATGATAGAAAATTATATAGATGGAGATGTTAAAATTGATTGGAGTAAAGTTACTCCTACACCATTGGCTAATGAAGAAATAAGAAAATTCAGATTTAAAGAAGCTTTACAGACAATATGGTTGTTGATAGGTAATTTAAATTCTTTAATTGAAAATGAGAAGCCGTGGGAACTTGCAAAATCTAATGATTCAAAAAATAAAGAGGCTTTGCCTGGGATATTAAAATCTTTAGCTAAAGATATGTATAGCATTGCTAACGGATTAACGCCTTTTATGCCCAAGACAGCAGAGAAAATTATTGGTATAATAACAGCAGATAAAATAAAAAAACCAGAAGAACCTCTTTTTCCACGTATTAATAATAAATAAAATATTTACCCCGTTAAATAAATTCAATTTTGTACGCAATACTAAGGGGTGTGTAATATATTTAATAATAAATAATTAAATAAAGTTAATTAATTGAATTTAAAATTTAAGTATAACTTAAATTTTATTTAACGGGGGAACAAATGAATTGGTATGACATTGCATTAATAGTAATTTTATTCTTTTTTACCTGGAAAGGTTTTAGGACCGGACTAGTTGGAGCCATTGGCGGATTTTTTGGAATTATCTTTGGTATATGGGCCGGCAGTCACTATATGCAGCAAGTGGGTGCCTGGATTATGGAAGTAGCCAATTTTGACAACGAAGCCTTGGCTTTGATATTGGCTTTTGTAGGAGTATTTATGGCGGTCAATATTGCAGTCGGCATCATTGTCTCAGTCATCAATAGAATATTTCATATTATTCCTTTTATTGATTTGATAAACAAATTGTCCGGAGCAATAGTTGGGTTTTTGGGAGGCTGTCTGGCGGTATCTGCTTTGGTGTATCTAATGTCGCTGTTGCCTATTAGTGATACAATCTCCAATCTGGTCTTAAATTCAAAATTAGCTACAATTGCCATTGATGTGGCCATAATAATCAAGCCTTTTATACCAGAGGCAATAAAACAATTAAAATCTATATTTGAAAATGTTAATTGATAGTCACGCTCATCTAAACTTTGAGGCATACAAAGACGACCTGTCAGATGTGATAGGTCGTTGTCGTCAGGCTGGTATGCAAGTTATCAATGTCGGTGCGGCCTATGATACTAGCCGCAAGGCGGTCAACTTGGCTTTGGCGGAGTCAAATTTTTTTAGTTCTATTGGTCTTCATCCGATTCACGTCTATGATGAAGAATTCAAACCAGATGATTATCAGGATTTGATAACTAGTGGCAAAGCAAAAGTAGTAGCTATGGGTGAGACTGGTTTTGATTATTTTCATCTTTGGCAATGTCTTGAAAAAGGAGCAAAATCTATTGAAGAAATAAAAGCCAAACAAGAAGAAGTATTTAGAGCTCATATTAGATTGGCCAAAGATAATGATTTGGCATTGATAATCCATGGTAGAAATGGCAAAGAAGACAAAACTGCCTATGCTGATATTTATCGAGTATTAAAAGATGAAGGAATTAAGAGGGCGGTAGTACATTGTTATGGTGGTGATTTAAAAGAAGCTAAAAAATTTGTGGAGCTTGGGATTTATTTGGGTTTTACCGGTATTGTTACCTTTGACAAAACGGGTGTTTTGGAGGAAATTGTTAAGTGGATACCAAGCGACAAAATGCTTATTGAAACTGACGCGCCGTATTTGACACCAATTCCATATAGAGGCCAGCGTAATGAGCCAGCTTATGTCCGACAGGTAGCGGAAAAAATAGCGCAGATAAAAAATTTATCAACAAAGGAAATCATTGAGATAAGCGGCAACAACGCGATTGAGTTATTTCATTTGCGATAGGTGGTTGACTTTAAGTTAATCTTATGTTAATCTTTAATTAAACTAATAATTAAAGTAAAAGATATGAGTATCGTAGGTTTAAAAGAATTGAGGGAAAATATGGATGATTATATTAATAAAGTAAAACAAGGTCATTCTTTTATCGTTTTACGTAAATCACAGCCAGTTTTTAAAATTAGTCCTTTAGAAAACGAAGAAAATTGGGAGACAGTGGTTGATTTTACAAAAATAAAAAAGGGTGGCGTTGATATCAAAGAAATTTTGTCTCGTTTGTAAAATATATGGATAAAATAAGAAAAGCGTTGGAAAGGTTTACGGGCTCTCAAAAAAAAATTATTAAAAAAATATTATTACAGATTGAGAGTAGAAATTATAGTGATTTGGATATAAAAAAACTAAAAGGTTATGATAATATTTTTAGAGTAAGAAAAGGACAAATAAGAATTATATTTCAAATCAAAGATGATAATATAAAAATCATTACTATAGAGAAACGCAGTGATACTACTTATAAATTATAAATATATGGAAACATTTTCACTTATTACTTCAATTTTAATTCTAGCTTTGGTAGGGGTAGTGATTTGGCTAATGATAAAAAATAATAAGCCACAAGAAGTCAAAGAAGACAAAGCAATACTCATGCTCCAACAGCAGATGGCAGACTTAAAAAATCAACTAGGAGAAAAAATTGATAATACCACACGTCATTCTTCCAAGATGCTCCAAGATCAATTCATGGAAACCAGTCGTATTTCCAAGGAGATGACCGAAAAACTTTTGAAACTTGAAGAAACCAACAAGCAAGTAGTCGGCTTTACCGATCAGTTGCAAAATCTGGAAAAAGTTTTGACCAATGCCAAAACTCGTGGCAATCTTGGCGAAGCCAGTTTGGAACTTATATTATCAAATATATTGCCACCACAATCATATGAGATGCAGTATCATTTCAAAAATGGCGAAGCAGTGGATGCGGTAGTAAAAATTAAAGACAAAGTATTACCGGTTGATGCCAAATTTTCTTTGGAAAATTACCGTCGCATAATTGATGAAACAGACAAAAGCAAAAAAGAAGTCCTGGAAAAAGAATTTAAAAATGATTTGAAAAAAAGAATTGATGAAACTAGCAAATATATCAGGCCAAATGAAGATACGCTTGACTTTGCTTTTATGTTTATTCCGGCCGAAGGTATATATTATGATTTGCTCATCAATGAAGTGGGTGCGGTCAAAGTAAATACCCGCTCGCTGATTGATTATGCTTTTAATGAAAAAAAAGTCATCATAGTTTCACCAACTACTTTTGCTGCGTATCTGCAAACTGTACTGCAGGGCCTCAAAGCTTTGCAGATTGAAGAGTCAGCCAAAGAAATCAGAAAAAATGTAGAACTGCTTCAAAAACATTTATTGGTCTATGGCGATTATCACAAAAAATTGGGTAATCAGCTTTCCACAGTGGCCAATACTTATAATATTTCCAATAAGGAATTCAATAAAATAGATAAGGATATTCTCAAAATCAGCGGTAAGACCGGCAATTTTGAGCTGGAAGATGTGGAAAAACCAAGATTAGAATAAATTTAATTTGTCATCCTGAACTTGTTTCAGGATCTCTTGGAGATTTCGGATTAAATCCGGAATGACAGGCCGTCCGCAAGGGCGGTTTTTTAAATAAAAAAAATGAGAGTTGGTCAGACTCTCTTTCCCATTGTGATGGGTTTTATGACCGGGTGGGATTTTTTACATCCCGAAGAAGTGGAAGTACTGGCAGAGGCAGAGCATGCCAACGATCACTGCTGTGCCGATAGTAGCGATCGTCATAACATTGCCGAAGTCGCCGCCGACTTCCAGGGAAGTCTTGGACTTAATCGGAGCACGGCGCATTTCAACTCTCTTTCGTCTGGCTCATCCAGTTGATGATGAGCTTGATGAGGGTTTGGTCGTGATCTTCAAGGTGCATTGCACACAATCTGCTGCCAAGTGGCAGTGAAAGGAGTGCTCCAAGTGTTGTCATAGACCAGGGCATGACAGCACCAAAAGTTCATGGACTCTGCCAAAGCCCGCGGATCATTTCTCAGGCTAGGGTCATGAGGCTCACGAGGAGCCAAAGGACCGATGTAGGCGGTGACAAGATGCCATTTGCCTTGGCACTTGTAGGCCATTATCGACACAATGTCGCACTTGGGTTTTTTGACGCCAACCACGACTCGGCTCGCAACATTGCGACCACTACGAATAGCAAAGGTCGCGTTCATGAGACCGTTGATGGGAGGAGTTTTGACACAGTTATTTGTGCCAATAATTCTTCCCAGGCAGATTTCTTGCCGGCAGAATCCACTGTTGTCAGTGGGCAAGGCAAGCTTAGAAACAGCTTCTTCCAAGAGATTTTCCACATCAGGGTGTGCAGCAAGATGTCGCTGGGCTTTCTGGCTGACGTGGATGATATTTCCACATTTGGTATGCAGCTCTTCCTTAAGCATTAGCGTTCCTTTCGCTGGAGAAAAAGTGTACAGAAAATCCTATTATATTAACATATTTTTAGCTTTTTGTCAATATTATTGTATTTTTTGTAATTTAGCGGTTTTTGAAAAAGTGTTGACTTTTTCAGGTTTAGCGGTTATAATGTAGCCGCTTTTTGTTTATTAGAAATTTATGGAGTCAGATAAAAAAGACAACAAAAATACTGACAAAAATGAGTATATGCGATTAGCTCTTACCATTTTTGTCGAGACTACTGGCTGGATTGCTTTTCCAGTTATCGGAGCTCTGTTTTTGGGTCGCTGGCTTGATGAAAAGCAAGGCACATATCCTTTATACTTTTTGGGTATTACCGGACTGGCCTTTGTTATTTCTTCGGTAGGTATTACTATCACTGGAGTAAAATACATGAAAAAAATTGAAAAGGAAGAAGAGTTAAAGAAAAAGCAAAACAATGAGTCTAGAAATAGAAAATAATATAGAAGACAATTCCCATATTGTTGAAGAAATTTTAGGCGAAGAAAGTCATCAGGAAGCTGATACACACGCCGAAGGTGAGGGCGCTCATGAAGAACATGAGCACACTTTGTTTGCTGAGACTGTTTTTAATGTAGGCGAGTTTAATGTCACCAATTCACTGCTGACATCGTGGGTAGCAGTTTTTTTAATTATTATTTTGTCTCTTATAATTCGCGCCAAAAATAGTCGCATACCTTCTGTATTTCAGAGCTTTATGGAGACTATCATTGATGGTGCGCTTGGCATGATGGATTTGGTAACCAATAATAGAGAAAAAAGTAAAAGAGTTTTCCCGGTAGTATTTTCAATTTTTCTTTTTATATTAATAAACAACTGGCTTGGTTTGGTGCCTGGCTTGGGTTCTATTACTTATAATGGTACAGCACTTTTTCGAGGTGGAACCGCTGATTTAAATACTACTTTAGCTTTGGGTTTATTTGCGGTGGTGTCAGCCAACATATTTGGTATTATTGTAGTTGGCGGTTGGAATTGGTTTAATAAATTTATAAATATAAAAGCCCTGATAGAAATACCGGGCAAAATTAGACATGAACCAACTATTATTTTGGTCAATCCCATAACATTTTTTGTAGGATTGATTGAGATAGTATCAGAAATAGCCAAGGTGGCTTCATTGTCATTTAGGTTGTTTGGTAATATTTTTGCTGGAGAAGTGTTGATTGCTTCTATCTCTGCTTTGGTAGCTTATGGTGTGCCGCTTCCATTTATGTTTTTGGAAGTTATAGTAGGAATTATTCAAGCCCTTATTTTCTCAATTCTTACTTTGGTATATTATACTATTGCTTCTACCGAACATGAACATTAACCCAATCCAATCATCCGGGATTTGATTGAGGATCTCAATAGTTGAGATTCTGCTCGCCCCGCTTCGCGAGGCTCCGCCTTTGGCGGGCCGGGGGAAATAAATTCAGAATGACAAATATAATTAATTAGTGATAATTTTAGGCGACGTAAAAAATAATAAAAATAAGATCGACCTATTATTATCAAGAAAGGAAACAACCATATGGATCTAACATTAATTGCCAAAGCAGCTGCGATCGCCATCGGCGGTTTTGCTCCAGCTCTAGCTATTGGTAAAATTGGTGCTAAAGCCATGGAATCTATTGGACGCAATCCAGAATCAGCTGGTAAAATCCTAGTTCCAATGCTTTTGGTTTCAGCTTTTGCTGAAGCTATTGCCATTTATGCCTTGATTATTGCTTTTTCAATCAAATAAATTTTGATTGCTTTCCCTGTCCTTGATCCGCCAACTGGCGGATTTAGGTCAGGAATAAGTAATTAATTATAAATATGGAAATTTTACAATTATTTGGAGTTGATTGGAAATTACTCGTTGCTCAGCTGGTAAACTTTACAGTTGTTGTATTGGTTTTGTGGTTTTTTGCCCTCAAACCTCTTACCCGTACTATGCAAAAAAGAAGCGATGAAATCCAAAAAGGTTTATCTGACGCTGAATTAGCTGCCGAAAAATTGACCAAGGTAGAAGAAGATGTCAAAGCCAAGCTAATGGAAGCAAAATCTGAAGCAGCCAAGATTTTGGAAGCCGCTAGATTGCAAGCTGAAGAATCCAGAAAAGCTGGTATAGTAAAGACAAAGTCGGAGATAGAGGAGCTTATTAAAAAAGCCAAAACTCAGATTGCCGGTGAAAAAGACAATATGGTTTCAGAAATAAAATCAGAAGTGGCTGATATGATAGTGATAGCTTTAGAAAAAATATTGTCTGGCGGACTTAGCAGAGAAATGGACAAAAAATACATTGAAAAAGTTTTAAAGGAAATAAAATAAGATGAAGGGCAAAGATCAAGCCAAAATACTAGCCAAAGGAGTATATACTGCTATCAAAGATAAAGATAAAAAGCAGTCCGATCTTATTATTTCAAATTTTTCTAAGTATATTGCCCAGTACAGATTGGAAAAAATAATACCTTCAATTTTAGAAGAATTACAAAATTTATATTTTGCTGAAGAGGGTATTGTCAGCGCCAATATTTATAGCAAAGAAAAATTGGATGAGAAGCAGGTCAAGGCAATCTGTAAAATTATTGAAGATAAGACCGAAAAAAAGGTTGTTAGTCAGGAGGAAATTGACAATAATCTTATCGGCGGTGTTTTGATAAAATATGAGGATAAGGTGATCGATATATCTATAAAAAATAATTTAAATAAATTGGCTAAGCAATTAACCAATTAAGTAATTATGCAATTAACCAATTATTAATATGTCATACGATTATTTAGTCAAAAGTTTGAAAAAGCAATTAGAAAGCTTCCAGTCTGATGTCAAAGAAGAATCAGTCGGTGAAGTTATTGAAGTAGGAGACGGTATTGCCAAAGTATCGGGTCTTTCTGATGCTATGTCTTCAGAGATGCTTGAATTTGAGACTTCTAAGGGTGAAAAAATCTACGGTGTAGCTTTGAACTTGGAAGAGTATTCAGTCGGTGCCATTATTTTTGGTGAATACGGCAAATTAAAAGAAGGTGATAAAGTCAGACGTACTAAGCGTATTTTGGAAGTACCAGTCGGAGAAAATCTAATAGGTCGAGTGGTCAATCCTTTAGGAGAAGCTCTTGACGGCAAAGGTGAAATAAAAGCCAAAGAATTTTATCCAGTAGAAAAAATTGCTCCTGGTGTTATCACTCGTAAAGGTGTCAGAGAACCACTCGAGACTGGTATCAAAGTAATTGATTCTATCATACCGATTGGTAAAGGACAGCGTGAGCTTATTATTGGAGATCGTCAGACTGGTAAAACCGCTATTGCAATAGACACTATCATCAACCAAAAAGGTAAGGATGTGATTTGTATCTATGTAGCTATTGGTCAAAAAGAATCAAAGATTGCCAAGATTTTGGGTAAATTGGAAGAAACCGGAGCCATGGGCCACACTATTATAGTATTAGCTGGTGCATCTCAGTCAGCTTCATTGTCATATATTGCTCCATATGCTGGAGTAGCGATGGGAGAATATTTTATGGATAAAGGCAAGGACGTATTGGTTATTTATGATGATTTGAGTAAACATGCCGTAGCTTATCGTCAAATATCTTTGCTTTTGAAACGTCCTCCTGGACGTGAAGCTTATCCTGGTGATGTATTTTATTTGCATTCCAGACTACTAGAGCGTGCCGCCAAGATGAGTGACGAGATGGGTGGTGGATCACTGACAGCACTTCCAATTATTGAAACTCAAGCTGGTGATATTTCGGCCTATATTCCAACCAACGTAATTTCTATTACAGACGGTCAGATTTTTTTGGAAACAGATTTGTTTTACAAAGGTATCAGGCCAGCTTTAAATGCCGGATTATCAGTATCTCGTGTCGGAAGTGCCGCACAGATAAAAGCTATGAAAAAAGTAGCTGGTAAGTTAAAACTTGATCTAGCTCAGTTCAGAGAGCTAGAAGCTTTTGCTCAATTTGGGTCTGACTTGGATGAAGCTACAAAAAAACAACTTGATCGCGGCGCTCGCGTGACTGAAATACTCAAACAAGGTCAATATAATCCAATCCCACAGCCAAAACAAGTTGCCATTATTTATGCCGCCGCTAATGGTCATTTGGATAATGTGCCAGTAGAAAATATAGCGGATTTTGAAAATAAACTTTTTGCTAAGTTGGATAATGAAGGTAAAGATATCATGGAATCTATTGCTAGTACCGGACAGTTAGAAGAAAATATTGAAAACAAACTCAAGTCTTTGATTGACGAACTGGTAGAAATGGAGCAGAAAATAGCGGAAAGTAATTAATCAATTAAACTATTATACAATTAACCTATTAGTCTGATGCCTCAAGCAACACGAGACATACAACGCAGAATAAAATCTGTCAAAAATACCAAAAAAATTACCAAGGCTATGGAGCTGGTCGCAGCTTCTAAAATGAGAAAAGCCGTGGCTCGTGTTTTGTCATCCCGCGCTTACTCTGATCTTACCTGGGCCACTGTTCTTCATCTTTGCAAAAAATTGGATACTAGCCGTCACCCATTTTTTAGGTCTGATAAGGATGCCAAAAATGTAGCTATTATACTTATTAGTTCCAATCGAGGACTATGTGGTAGCTTCAATACCAATTTGGTAAAAAAAGTAGTAGACTCTATCAAAATCCACAATCCAAATTCCAAAGTGACGGACATTGTCAGTTGTGGCACCAAGGGCAGAGACGAAGCCAGACGACACAAACTGAATTTGGTGGCTGATTTTCCCAAAGATGATATTACAGTGGACGCGTCAGCTATCAGACCAATTAGCCATTTAATTACTGAGGATTTTTTGGCCGGTAAATATGATAAAATTTTTGTGGCCTTTACTGATTTTCAATCATCACTTACTCAAATGCCTCATGTTAAACAGCTGCTGCCTATTGTACCGGAGATTGATGCCAGACTTGGTCATATAATCCACGAAAAAGGTAAAGTAGAAGAAATCAATGTAGACAGTTTTGCAGACTTTTTATTTGAGCCAAATACCAGAAAAGTGCTTGATGCTTTTTTGCCCCGTCTTATAGAAGTGCAAATCTACCAGGCAGTATTGGAATCGGAAGCGTCTGAACATAGTGCTCGCATGTTTGCTATGAGAAATGCCTCTGACGCTGCCTCTGATATGATAGATGAATTGACCTTAGTATATAATCAGGCCAGACAAGCTGGTATCACCTCAGAAATTGCGGAGATTGCCAGTGGTAGTGCGGCTGTTGAACAAGTTTAACCAGTTGAATGCTCCGCTATGGCGGAGCCATCGCAAAGCGATGATTCAACCGGTTTAAGAATATAAATAATTATATGAAGAATATGAAAAACATGGGAATTATCAAACAGATCATCGGTGTAGTGGTCGATGTTTTCTTTGCCGAAGATTTGCCTGAGATCAATGATGCCTTGGAGGTCAAAATTGGCGACAAGACATTGGTTTTGGAGGTCCAAAAACATTTGGGCGACAATATGGTCAGAACTGTAGCTATGAGTTCTACTGATGGTTTGGCTCGCGGACAAGAAGTAATAAATACCAAACAACCAATTGCTGTCCCGGTTGGTAAACAGACTTTGGGACGTATGTTTGATGTATTAGGGCAGGCCATTGACGGACAAGCTGATCCTGAGACACAAGAGAAATGGCCAATTCATCGTCAGGCGCCAAAGTTTACCGATCAAACTACCAAAACAGAAGTTTTTGAAACAGGTATTAAGGTCATTGATCTAATTTGTCCATTTACCAAAGGTGGTAAAGTAGGACTCTTTGGTGGGGCGGGTGTTGGTAAGACAGTGGTTATCCAGGAGCTTATCAGAAATATCGCCCAAGAGCACGGAGGTTTTTCAGTCTTTGCTGGAGTAGGAGAGAGAACTCGTGAAGGTAATGATTTGTATCATGAAATGAAAGATTCTGGCGTATTAAAAAATACTACTCTAGTATTTGGTCAGATGAATGAACCACCTGGATCAAGGCAGAGAGTAGCTTTGTCAGCGCTTACTATGGCAGAATATTTCCGTGATACCGAAGGAAAAGATGTCCTCTTATTTATTGATAATATTTTCCGTTTCACTCAGGCTGGTTCTGAGGTGTCAGCACTTTTGGGACGTATGCCTTCAGCTGTTGGTTATCAGCCAACCTTAGCTACGGAGATGGGCGAGTTACAAGAGCGCATTACTTCAACTACTAAAGGATCTATTACTTCAGTTCAGGCTGTCTATGTGCCAGCTGATGACTTGACTGACCCAGCTCCAGCTACTACTTTTGGTCACTTGGATGCTACCGTGGTACTTTCACGTTCTTTATCAGAGCTTGGTATTTATCCAGCTGTCGATCCATTGGATTCTAGTTCTGTAATTTTGGATCCAGAGATTATCGGTCAAGAACATTATAATGTCGCTCGTGATGTCCAAAAAGTATTGCAACGTTATAAAGACCTTCAGGATATTATTGCTATCTTGGGTATGGATGAATTGTCTGAAGAAGATAAAAAAACAGTTCAACGTGCTCGTAAGATTCAGAGATTTTTGTCACAGCCATTTTTCGTAGCGGAGACATTTACCGGTACTGAAGGTAAATATGTATCACTAAAGGATACTGTCAAAGGCTTCAAAGAAATATTGGAAGGTAAACATGATGATAAATCAGAACAGGCTTTTTATATGAAAGGTACTATTGACGAAGTTAAATAGCTTGTCATCCTGAACTTGTTTCAGGATCTAATTGAGCTTCCGGCTCGTAGGCCAGAATGACAGACAAAACAATATGAAACAAATCAAACTAAAAATAGTTACTCCCGAAAAAATACTACTAGAAGAAGAAGTATCTCAAGTTTCAGTTTCTACAGCTATGGGACAAATTACAGTTTTGCCAAATCATTTACCATTGGTAGCTCAGTTGGTTCCTGGTGAGATTGTAGTCAAAAGAATTGTAGACTCCGAGCGTATCCGAGGGGCTAGTCAGGATGAAGATTTGATGGCTGTCTCGGGAGGTTTGATAGAAATATTGCCTGATCAAGTAGTTATATTAGCTGACACTGCCGAACGGGCTCATGAGATAGATGAGGCTCGTGCCGAAGAAGCTCGTGAAAGGGCGGAAAAAGCTATGAAAGCAAAAATATCAGATGCTGAGAGTTTTGCTTTATTTACTGCTCAGATGGAAAAAGAAATGGCTAGACTCAAGGTGGCTCGCAAATACAAAAAAAGAGGTATCAGAACAGGAGATAATCAGTAAGAAATATTTATGAATTTTGTAGTGCCAAATGATAAGTTAAGTAAGCATGAATGTCCGCTAGCGGTTATAAAATGTGTGAATTTTAGATTCCGCCAATCTGATCAGGAGTTTGTAGAGCGTGGCTTGGGATTTGAAGACTTTGATCTCTATGCTTGGCCAGGTAGTGCCAAAGATGTTTTGAAAAATAACGGTTTCAAAGTTTCTTTTATAGAAAAGATGGTGTCTGTTTCCAAAAATATGCACAACGTGAAAAAACTTTTACTTTTGTGGCATTGGGATTGTGAGGCCTATGGTGGTAGCAAAAATTTTAAGTCACCTGAGGAAGAAGAGGAGCAATACAAAAAAGACTTAAATACTGTCAGAGAAATGCTAATAGCTGAGCTGCCTGATGATATAGAGATTATGACTGCTTATAGTAAAGTAGTCCCTCATGGGCTGGAATATATTTTGATTGAATAGTTAAAAATTTATTTGACATATTTTTTATTTTTATATAATATATAATATATTATGATAATTTTAGTAAACAAGAAAATTGCCAAGAAGAACAAAGCATAGGCTTTGGGCAGTTTTTTTAAACAAATATAAAGATCTGTCCGAGCCGGGCAGTTTTTTTGTACTAACAATAATATGAATTATATAAATATAATAAAGAAGATTAAGAAGTCAAAATTAGGTTTTAGGTCAGAAGCTTAGTTTGGGTTTCTTAAAACATCACCCAAGTGCTCCTGGTCTAAAGTCCAGGATTTTTTGTTCATTCCAAGGAGGTGAGGCATGAGTAAGTACGTACGTGATGACGAGACTGATACTCAGTCTGGAAGCTTGGCGGCGTCTGATTCAGGAGTTAGCCGCGATGACGATAAGGCTGATGATTTGACAGAACCGCCAGATCAGGACTTTGTGCCACCAGAGCTCCACAAGGATTGAGCTCGTACCTGTAGAGCCCCACAAGTATGTGGGGCTCTTACTTCGCTTTTTTTAAGTGAGTAGTTGACAATCTTTTATATATATGGTATTATATTTAGTTGATTTAATAATCATTTGTAATATTGCAGATAGATGGGGGTTGTCAAAGTAGTTGTTGGTCTAGAGGACAAGCGTTCCGGATGCTCATAAGAAGTGTCCGACAAATAACTCTGGCCAAGTTAGATCGTCTGTTAAGTCATGAATTTCAGCCGTCTGGCGTTCATAGTCAGATACGGTTATCCAATGGGCGGGAGAAATAATAGTCTGGCTTAACTAACTGTCGACCACTGTGCTCTTTGGCAACCTCCACCCAAACTAGGGTCTCGCCAGGCGGGACCCTTTTCTTTTTGACCAGTTAGAGATTTGTCTATTATAGGTTTTGCCAAAATTGATAATTTTAGGTATCATATTTTATGTAATCTGTGTCATTGTCTACCAACAGGAGGAGTGAATATGAGTAGTAAAAAGTGGCATGGTTTGTTTGAGCCGTCTAATCGAGGCGATTTGGATTGGCTACAAAGAGTAGCTGTGATACTAGGTATTGTGCCTAGTCCTCGAACCAATGATAGTACTATTTCAAAGGAGGCTAAAACCCAAAAGGAGAAATCTTAAGCAACTTCAGCTTGCAAGCTTGAGCCGCATGGGACATCCCGTGCGGCTTTGATTTTTCTATTGTTATGCGCTAAAATTATACTATGACCCGTTAGAAATGATTTATTTCTAGCAGGCTAAAGATTTAATGCTTTATTATCTATTTTTACTATAATTTCTAACGGGCTATGGCAATTGATTTGAATTATTTGAATAAAAGCCAAAAACAAGCCGTTACCCATGATCAGGGGCCGGCTATTTTAATTGCTGGAGCGGGCACTGGCAAAACCACAGTAATTACCCAAAGAATTGCCTATTTGATAGAACAAAAAAAAGCTAATCCTGATGAAATATTGGCGGTTACTTTTACGGAAAAAGCTGCTACTGAAATGGCCGAAAGAGTGGATAAACTACTTCCTTTAGGCTATGCTGATTTGTGGATTCATACTTTTCACGGCTTTTGTGAAAGGGTGCTCAAAGACTACGCTCTGGATATTGGATTGTCTAGTGACTTTAAGCTACTTGATCAGACTTCGGCCTGGATGCTAGTCAGAAAAAACCTAGAAAAATTTGATTTGGATTATTATGCACCTTTGGGAAATCCCACTCGTTTTATTCATGCGCTGCTTTCTCATTTTTCTCGTCTCAAGGATGAAGTGGTATATCCTGACCAGTATCTAAAATATGCCGAAGATTTGCATTTGGACACTGACCAGGCGGCTGACCGTGAGGAAGCTGAAATGGAGATATCTCGTACTAGAGAGGTGGCTAGCGCTTATCATATTTATCAACAACTTCTTTTGGAAAATAATGCTTTAGATTTTGGTGATTTGATAAATTATACATTAAAACTTTTTCAAAAACGTCCTCAGGTGCTCAAAAAATTTCGCGCTCAATTCAAATATATTTTGGTTGATGAGTTTCAAGATACCAACTGGGCTCAATATGAATTGATAAAAATTTTGGCAGCTCCAAAAAATAATATTATGGTGGTTGGTGATGATGATCAGGCGATTTACAAATTCCGCGGCGCTGCTATATCCAATATTTTAAATTTCAAAAAAGATTTTCAACCTTCGAGGTTGAAGAAATCAACCTCGAAGGTTGATTTGGCGGAGATATTTTTGACAGACAACTATCGTAGTGGACAAGAGATATTGGATATTGCTTATAAGTTCATCCAACAAAATGATCCAGACAGACTGGAATATCAGTATAAAAAACTCAAAAATCCGCTAAACAAAAAATTGACTAGCCATACTGATTATAAAGGATCAATTGATGTACTGTCTTTTGAAGATAAAAATTCGGAGATTGATGGAATTTTAAATAAAATAGTAGAAATAAAGAAAAAGCATACTCTCGCGAAAGCGGGAGATAAAGAAATCAATTGGGGGGATTTTGCCATATTAGTCCGTGCAAATGATCAGGCTCAGGGCTTTGTATCTATGATGAGAAAGCTTGGTATGCCTCATCAGTTTATGGCATCTCGGGGTCTTTACGCTCAGGACATTGTCCAGGATATCTTGGCTTATATCAAACTTTTGGACAACTATCATGAGTCGACAGCTATGTTTAGAATTTTGTCTTTGCCGGCCGTGGGTTTGAAAATTGAGACAATTATAAATCTCAGTCATTTAGCCACTAGAAAAAGTTGGAGTCTTTATTATACTGCCAAAAATTATCGTCAGCACATCAATTTACCCTTAGGTGAAACTAGGATTATAGATGAATTGATTAATAATATTGATAAGCATACTAAGCTAGCCAAGGAGCATCCAGTGTCCCGTGTGGTTTATGAGTGGTTAGAAGATAGCGGTTATTTACAGATGTTGACTATTGAGCAAAACCAATACAATCAGGAACAACTTCATTTTTTGAATCAATTTTACAAAAAGATACGTAGCTGGGAAGAAGAGTCTATAGAAGACACTTCGGTTCACAATTTTTTGGAACAGTTCAATATGGAGATTGAATCAGGCGAAATGGGAGCAATGCAGTATGATAGTGAAGCTGGACCGGATGTAGTAAAAGTAATGACAGTTCATGGAGCCAAGGGTTTAGAATTTAAGTATGTTTTTGTGACTAATTTGGTTCATCTGCGTTTTCCTTCTATAGAGCGTAGGGATCCTATAGAAGTGCCTGATGATTTTATAAAAGAAGATTTGCCGACAGGTGACGCTCATTTACAGGAAGAAAGACGTTTGTTTTATGTAGCTTTGACCAGAGCCAAACAGGCTGTTTATCTGACTTGGGCCAAAAATTATGGTGGAGCCAGCCAGAAAAAACCTTCTAGATTTTTGGAGGAGATAGATATTGTTTCTCAAACAGTTTTGTCAGCCAAACAGCCAGAAAATGTAGACAGTAAAACACAAAAGCCTAAATATCCACTGCCGAAGGTATTTTCATTTTCTCAGCTGACAGCTTATGACAATTGTCCTTGGCAATATTTTTATAATTTTATAGCTAAAGTACCAACCAGAGGAAATGCCTATTTTAGCTTTGGAAAAACCATGCACTCAACATTGCAAAAGTTTTATCAGCTAATCATTGAAAGAAATGAAAAAGGCCAAGCTGATCTTTTTTCTAAAGCCAAAAAAGTAATAGAGCCAAGTGAAAAAGAACTATTAAAATTTTACGAAGAGTCTTGGATTGATGATTGGTATGAAAGCGAAGACCAAAAAAAGAAATATTATCAAGATGGCATAAAGATACTCAAAGATTATCACAAAAAATTCAAAGGAAAATTTCCAGTGCCTTTGTTTTTGGAAAAAGGCTTTACTATCAAAGTAGGAGATTATAGTGTGCGGGGTGTTTTTGATAGAGTGGATGCTGATAAGTCGGGTTGGCAGCTGATTGATTACAAGACTGGCCGGCCTAAAGAAAAATTAACCTTTGATGACAAGAAACAATTGCTTATTTATCAGATAGCAGCTGAGGAGATATTTAAACAAGAAGTAAAAGATCTCACCTTCTTTTATTTGACAAATAACACACCAATGTCTTTCAAAGGCACTGACAAAGATATCACCAAGGTCAAAGACTGGATGTTGACTACTATTGAAAAAATACTCAGTCATAATTTTTCGGCTACACCGGGACAGGTGTGCTCTAGTTGTGATTTTAAATCAATTTGTCCTTATGCTAAGCAAGTTAAAAGTTAAAAAGTGTAAAGTTAAAAAGTTGTTTTTAAACTTTTTGACTTTCTAACATTCAAACTGAAATATGTCCTGGACTAGCTTTAAAGATGCAGCCGATAAAGCGCTCGGCCAAAAGGGGATGAACAATCAAATTGAGAAAACTTTACTTTTGGAACAAGCCAATAAAATATTATTAGATATTTTGGGTCAAGAGTCGCAGGATAAATTTCGGGCTATGTATTTTCGGGGCAGTACATTGACTATTGCTGTTTTAGATGACGGTCTTTTGTACAAAATGGAAACTTCAAAAGAACAATTGATAAAAAAAATTAATAGTTATTTTGGAAAAAATATAGTAGATGATTGCCAATTTTTAAATTAATAGTACTTTGATATAATTTATAATATTTATGACAAAATATTTTTAGAAGGAGAATGGTCATTCTTACTCTAGCAAGGAGGTGCAGTAATGAAGATCGTAGTTTCCGGCAACCCCAATGTTTGTGAAGTTCCTGCTCGCTTGATTCCTTTTCTATTTGGTCTTGTTTTGGAGGTTGACATTTCTTTTTCCCCTGACGGCAACTACCATGTTCGCGTTGACGATCTGTGGGAGGCGATTGTGGCAGTCAGATGTCCACAGGCGGCTTCAATATTGAAGCACAAACTCCAGAAGGAGAGCTGTACCCACGTCATGATTCCGGCTGACTGCTGCCGGATAATTTCTGGTTCTAGCCAGACAATCGAGGCATGACCAAGCCCAGATATATATTTCTGGGCTTAAAAGTTCATTGACACTAGTAGGCGAGGTAAAAACCCCACGGGTTATATACCTCGCCTCCTTCTAAAAGTGTTTTGCCTAAGGCTACAAGTAGCCAAACTAGGAATGGCTGAAGTTGATTTTTATAGCTTTTTCTTGTATTATTTATGAGTATATGACTATTAGAAGCTACAATATTGCTATGTTATTGGCCACCGTCTTAGCGTGGCTCGGTTTTTTTATAATAATTAATAGTTTTGACCCTTATCAGGGAGGCCTATCTATTTTTTTGATGTTTTATTTTACTCTTTTCTTGAGCATATTGGGGACTTTGTCACTTTTGGGCTTTTTACTACGCAGTGTCTGGAACAGAAAAAGAGGTATAGCCAGAGTAATGGTTATGGAATCATTTCGTCAGGCAGTTATATTTTCTTCAGTTTTGCTGGTGGCACTTTTTTTACAATCTTTGAGGTTGCTGACCTGGTGGAATACTTTGCTCTTGGTAGTTTTAGCCACCACGATAGAATTTGTGTTTTTAGTATTTAGAGCCAATGATAAAAAAGAAATATAATTTTATATGGAAAAAAGATTACAAGATTTAAAAAAACAATTTGAAGAAGAAATAAAAAATGTCAAAGATAGCGAACTTTTGGCTGATTTGAAGACCAAATATCTTGGCAGAAAAGGTAAGCTGACTATAGTTCTTAAAGACGTCAAAGATTTGGCTCAAGAGGAAAGACCACGACTAGGCAAGTTGGCCAATCAGGTAAAAGAAGAATTGTCTATGATTTTTTCTAAAACTGAAAATATTTTTAAAAATCAAACAGGGCAAAATATAGATTTTGATCCAACTATGCCTGGTATCAGGCGTGAGGCTGGTCATTTGCATCCTTCTACCTTGGTTCAATATGAAATAGAAGATATTTTTGCTTCTATGGGTTTTGGAGTTTATGACGGGCCTCAGGTAGAGTCAGACTATTATAATTTTACGGCTCTAAATACCCCTGATGATCATCCGTCTCGTGATAGTCAGGATACTTTTTGGCTGGAGGATAATATGTTGCTACGCAGTCAGACTTCCAATTTGCAGGTCAGAATGCTAGAAAAGCATGGCGTGCCTTTTCGGGGTATATTTCCTGGTCGCGTGTTTAGAAATGAAGCCACTGATGCCAGTCATGATCATACTTTTTATCAGCTGGAAGGACTGATGGTGGATAAGGATATAAATATAGGAAATCTGATAGCTGTAATGAAATCATTTTTGTCAGCTTTTTTTCAAACAGAAGTAGATGTCAGGCTGCGTCCCGGATTTTTTCCTTTTGTTGAGCCTGGTTTTGAGTTGGATCTTAAATGTTTGATTTGTGATGGTGTTGGCTGCAGTGTTTGCAAACAGTCTGGTTGGGTAGAATTGATGCCTTGCGGCTTGGTTCATCCTCAGGTGCTTAAGTTTGGAGGAGTTGATACTGAAAAATATTCGGGTTTTGCTTTTGGGCTTGGTTTCACAAGGTTGGTTATGATGCGTTACAAGATTGATGATATTAGACTCCTAGAGTCAGGCGATCTTAGGTTTTTAAAACAATTTTAAATTAGTTTAAAAGTCAGAAAATTCCAAAGTTGTAACGTGAATATAAAATTATTATTTGTGTAAGCAAGGACTTTCAGACTTTTTAACTTTAAACTTTTAACTAAAATTATGTATTTGTCACTTGATTGGATAAAAGAGTGGGTAAAGCTGCCCAAAGATATAAAACCAGAAAAACTGGCTCTTGATTTTACTATGTCTACCGTTGAAGTAGAGGAAATTATAGACAAGGCTCAGAATTTGGAAAATGTAGTAGTTGGTAAGATTGAAGAAATCACCAAACATCCTGATGCTGACAGACTGCATGTTTGCCAAGTAAATCTGGCAGAAACAACCGAACAGATAGTTTGTGGTGGTGAAAATCTAAGCAAAGGAATGCTAGTGGCAGTAGCCAAACCTGGATCAAAGGTCAAATGGCACGGTCAGGGAGAGCTTGTAAGTTTGGAAAAAACCAAGATAAGAGGTGTTGAGTCAAACGGCATGATTGCCGCTGCTGAAGAGCTTGGTTTAGGGGATCTTTTTCCGCAAAAATCTGAAAAAGAGATTATTGATCTGACAAATTTAAAATTAAAAGTTGGCCAAGATTTGGCTCAGGCATTAAAGCTTAATGATTTGGTCATTGATATAGACAATAAATCTATCAATCATCGTCCTGATCTCTGGGGGCAGTATGGTTTGGCCAGAGAGTTGGCGGCTATATACAAGCTCAAGCTCAAAGCTTATGCGTTGGGTGACTTAAAAACAAAATCAGAAGTAAAACTCAAAGTTGATGTCAAAGACAAGGAAAATTGTTTTCGCTACATGGGTCTGATCATCAAAAATATTACCGTAGCTGACTCACCATGGTGGCTCAAAAAAAGATTAGAGAGTGTTGGTATTAGACCAATAAATAATATAGTAGATGTGACCAATTATGTTATGTATGAGTTGGGTCAGCCAATGCACGCTTTTGATAGTAGTCATATAGAGGATCATCATATTGTAATCAAGCAAGCGGCCAAAGGCGAAAAATTTGTGACTTTAGATGGTGAAAGTCGCAAATTACCAGAAGGAGCCTTGATGATTGCTGATAGCCACAAATATGTGGCTTTGGCTGGTATTATGGGAGGTCAAAATAGTGAGATAAGTGCAGACACCACAGATATTATTTTAGAATCAGCCAATTTCAAAGCTAGTAGTATCAGGCATACTTCGGTTGCTATGGGTCTTAGGTCAGAGAGCTCCGCTCGTTTTGAGAAGTCCCTAGATCCACTTTTGGCTGAGCTAGCTATCAAAAAAGCTGTTCAGATGATATTGTCGTTTTGCCCAGAGGCTTATACAGCTAGTTCACTGGTAGATATAAATAATAATCCTTTTAAAGAAATAAATCTGGAAGTTTCAGAAGAATTGATAAATAAACGTTTTGGAGTAGTTATACCTACTATAGAAATAAAAGATATTTTAAAGAGACTTCAATTTGAGGTAAAATATAAAGCCAAAATTTTTTATATTACAGTGCCTTCTTTTAGGGCAACCAAGGATATTTCTATTCCTGAGGACATAGTAGAAGAGGTAGCTAGAATTTATGGTTATGACAACATTCAGGCTAGTTTGCCGGCGGTAGAGATTGTAGAGCCGAAGCTGGACTTGGCTCATCAAGCACAAAAAAATATCAAAAGATGGTTTAGCTTTACTCAGGCATATAATGAGGTGTATAACTACCCATTTACTGATCAGGCTTGGGCCAAAAAAATCGGTCTGGAACTAAATGAGCATATCAAAGTAAAAAATACTTTGAGTCCGGAGCAGAGTTACCTCAATATGTCTCTTTTGCCAAATTTGTTGGCCAGAGCTGAAGAAAATTTGCGCTGGTTTGATGAGTTTAAGATTTATGAGCTAGAAAGGATATTTGATAAAAGAAGCAAGGGCGTTTATCAGACAGATAATTCACAAGTTAGATTTTTGCCAAAACAAGATAAATATTTATCTGGAGTAGAGGTTAGCAAAGCCAATCAAAGAGATTTGTTTTTATCCATCAAAGGTATGCTAGAGTCTCTCATGGAATATATTAATCTTAATGTAAATTTTGAAGAAGTTAATTTTGATTATGCGTATTTGGCATATAACATCAAACATCAGGATATAGTCTTGGGAAATTTTGGGATATTATCTTCGGATTTGTTTGATAGCGGTGGAGCTAAAGTAAATATTGCTTTTTTCCAAATCAATTTTAGTCTCTTGGTAAAATATATAAATAAGGTCAAAAAATATCAGCCTTTGCCAAAATTTCCGGCTATTTATCGTGATATGGCTATAGTGGTAGAAAAAGATCTTAGATGGCAAGATATTAGCCGAGAGGTGTCTAAAGTATCGGCCTTGATAAAAAATCTAGAGCCATTTGATGAGTACTCAGACAATATGAAAACTGGCACAAAGTCTTTGGCTTTCCACATTGAATTTAGAAGTAGCGATAGGACTTTACTTTCGGAAGATATAGACAAAATTATGAAACAAATCCAGGACATTTTGGCCAAAAAATTCAACGCAAGTTTACGCTAACCCAGTTAGAAATTCTCTTTAGATTTTTTTACTTAATTTTCAAGTAAAATAATCACTCTATAGTTTATAGTTTTAAGGCAAAAAATATTGTTTTGTAAATTTCTAAACTGGGCTAAAATTAGCCAAATTTTATTTAAAAAAACAGCCATTATTTCTGGTTGTTTTTTTGCTATTTTTATGCTAAAATTAAGGCATAATTTTCAATTTAAAAACAATTAGATATGCCAAAAAAACAAGTAAAATCAGACTTGAAAAAAGCAAATAAATCAGCCGGCTATACTGCTGAGCAGATTACTGTACTTGAAGGTCTGGCTCCAGTCAGAAAAAGACCGGGTATGTATATTGGTAATACTGCTGCTACAGGTTTGCATCACTTGATCTGGGAGGCAGTTGACAATGGTATTGATGAAGCTATGACTGGCAATGCCGATACTATTGAAGTGATGCTTTTGCCAGAGGGTAGAGTATCAGTTTCTGACAATGGTCGCGGTATTCCAGTAGAAAAACATAAAGTCTCCAAAAAATCTGCTCTAGAGACTGTCATGACAACACTGCATGCTGGAGGCAAATTTGGCGACGGCGGATACAAAGTATCTGGCGGTTTGCACGGCGTAGGTATATCAGTCGTCAATGCTTTGTCTACTTGGATGAGGACTGAGGTCAAGCGTGATGGCAAGCTTTGGGTTCAAGAGTACAAGCAAGGCAAGCCAACTAGCAAAGTAAAGCCAGTCGGTAATAGTAAAGAAAGTGGCACTACTCAGATTTGGCAGCCTGATGCAACTATTTTTACAGTGACTGATTTTGATTGGGACACTATCATAGACCACTTGAGACAGCAGGCATACCTTACCAAAGGCATCAAAATAAATGTCTATGACAAACGGGATGATAAAAATATAAAAGCACACAAATTTTATTTTGAAGGCGGTATTGCCTCATACATCAGACATCTCAACAATGGTAATGAAGTAAAACAGGAAAAAGTATTTTATGTAAATAAAGAAAGAGATGGTATAGATGTAGAAGTTGCCTTTCAATATACGGAAGATTTTAGAGAAAATGTTTATGCTTTTGCCAACAATATTTCCAATCCGGAAGGTGGTAGTCATATGGTTGGTTTTAGGACAGCACTTACCAGGGTATTAAACAAATATGCCAGGAAAAATAATTTTCTAAAAGAAAAAGATCAAAATCTTACAGCTGAAGATGTCCGTGAAGGCCTGACAGCTATTGTTAGTGTCAAATTGGGAGATCCTCAATTTGAAGGTCAGACCAAAGCCAAGCTTGGTAATGCTGAAGTGCGCCCAGCTGTAGAGTCAGTCTTTGCCGAAGCATTAGAAATATTTTTGGAAGAAAACCCTCGTGATGCCAAAGAGATGTTGGGCAAGTGTCTATTGGCCGCACAGGCTCGTATGGCCGCTAGATCAGCTAGAGAAACAGTACTTCGTAAAGGTGCTTTAGACGGTATGACACTGCCTGGCAAGTTGGCGGATTGTTCTAGTCGTGATCCCAAAGAATGTGAACTCTATATAGTAGAGGGTGATTCAGCTGGTGGTAGTGCCAAACAAGGCCGTGACAGGCGTTTTCAGGCAATATTGCCACTTAGAGGTAAAATATTAAATGTTGAGCGCGCCAGGCTTGATAAGATGCTAGCCAACAATGAAATTAAATCTTTGATTATAGCCCTGGGCACAAATATTGGTGAGCAATTTGATTTGGAAAGTTTGAGATATGATCGGGTAGTTATTATGACTGATGCTGATGTTGATGGCGCTCATATTAGAACACTACTACTTACTTTCTTTTATCGTCATTTTCCAGATATGATAAGACATGGTCATATTTATATTGCTCAACCGCCACTTTTTAGGGTGCAAAAAGGCAAAGATGTAGATTATGTCTACAATGAAGGTGCTTTGGAAGACCTCAAACAAAAATATGGTATTTCGGAAGAGGACTTAGTCCAAGCCGAAGTGTCTGAAACTGACGAAGAAGATACTAAAGAAGAAACAGAAGAAGAAAAGGCTAGCGCCAAAAAAGTGCCAAAGGTAAATATCCAGCGTTACAAAGGTTTAGGTGAGATGAACCCGAGCCAGCTCTGGGAGACTACTATGGATCCGGCCACTCGTTTGATGAAGCAGATAAATATTGAAGAAGCAGCTCGAGCTGATCAGACTTTTGAGATACTGATGGGATCTGATGTGGCTCCTCGCAAAAAATTCATTCAGACTCACGCCAAGTCAGTCAAAAATCTAGATATATAATATACAAAAGCCATTATAAATATGTTATAATGGCTTTGTTAAATATTTTAAAATAAAAATTATGAATCAAAGAGGTTTTATTAGCATCCTAGTGACTATTATTGTTACGGCTTTATTAGTTGGCGGCGGAGTTTATTATTATCAGGAGACAAAAAAACAAGCTGAGGTAGATAAAAAAGTCCAAGAAGTATCAGCCAAAGCTACAGATGAAATTAATAAATTGCAGGATAGAGTAGATGAACTGGAAAAAAATACACAAAATCAGCCAGATGTCTGGACTATAGAGTTGTTTGATGATATGTCGGGTTGGCAGACTTATAGTGATGAAAAATATGGTTTTTCTATAAAGTATCCAAATATTTATACTATGGAAAATTCTGACAGAGCCATTGTTTTGACCAGAAAATATCCGGCAACTGAAAATAATATGTTGGGCGGTAGGCAGGAAGTGCAAGTACGTGTGCTGGATGGTAATGATGATTTGGAAAGCTATAATAAATTATATAATTGGGTCAAAGGTGGCTTTGTTGGTGATGATGCTTATTATAATCGGCAAGATGTAAATATAAATAATAATAATTTTGTTAGTTTCGATGTTGCTAGTGGCATGGATACAGTGAAGGAGTATTTTTTAGTCAAAGATGGTTTGGTATATATGATATATGATTCAATGTTGGGTGTTTATGATCATTCTATGAATGATAATATTGTTTATTCTTTTAATTTTCTAGTAGATACTTCTGATTGGCAGACTTATAGTGACTCAAGTTTTACAGTTAGTTATCCTGATGATTGGCAAGGAGGGAAGGTAAGAGAAACTGATCCTTATATTGTAGGTTTTGCTCCCAAAACAATGCATGAAGATTTTCAATGGGGTATAAATGTTTATAATAAAGATAGCGGAATATCAGTTGAAAACATTATAGCGGATATTGGGGATCAATTTTTGCCAGATAGAGAGGAGAGTAGAAAAAGTATTTTTTTCAACGGTATAGATGCTCTAGAAATAATTGTTACAACTTCAAAATATCCTGACTGGTATAGTAAAAATATAATTTTTGAAAAAGACAATCAAATTTATAGTATAAGTAATGGTGCAATTAAAGATGAAAAGTTTGATACTTTTTATAGTAGTTTTAAATTAAAATAGAATATTTTGTATAAAATTATTTAGTTTTAGTCAAAAGGCCCTGAAATTCAGGGCTTTTTGCCTGTAGTCTTGACACAAGTAGTTTTTATATGCTATAGTTAGCGCGCAATAAACAGCCAAACGAGCTGTTTTAAAAAACCTTTATTTCTAAAAATATGAATCCCGTTAGAAATTCACGTTTGCTGGCGGGATACATAAAGTGAAATATTGGAGAATTAATTTAACTATAATTTCTAACGGGATGAATAAATTCGCAAACTATCTAATAGGCGCTAAAGAAGAATTATCAAAAGTAGTTTGGCCAAGTAGACAAACTACTATTAATCACACTTTGATGGTGATTGGTGTATCTTTGGTGGTCGCTTTATTTTTGGGGTTAGTTGACTTAGGTTTGAGTAAAGCATTAGAAGGTCTGATTTAATAATTTTTATATAATAAAAATATGCCAAAGCAAACAGCACAACAAGGTCGACGCTGGTATGTCCTACACACCTATTCTGGATATGAAGAAAATGTTTCTCGCAATCTCAAGCAGAGGATTGAATCTATGGATATGGAAGATAAAATTTTTGATGTTTTGATTCCAACTGAAACCAAGATAAAGATCAAAAATGGTAAAAGAAAAACCGTCAAAGAAAAAATCTTTCCCGGTTATGTTTTGGTAAATATGGTGGTGACTGATGCTTCTTGGTATGTCGTCCGAAACACTCCAAATGTTACTGGTTTTGTGGGTTCTGGTACTACTCCTACTCCTGTTTCAGAGGCGGAGATAAAACAACTGATGCAGAGAATGGGCAAAGAAGAACCAGAGTTTAAGATTGATATTGATATTGACGATGTGGTCAAGATTACTGATGGACCATTCAAAGATTATGAAGGTAAAATTTCCGATATTGACCAAGCTAGAGGCAAAGCCAAAGTGCTTGTTTCCATGTTTGGTCGTGAAACTCCAGTTGAGTTAGACTTTTTACAAATTAAGAAATTATAAAATAATCCTGAGGGAGCCAGATAGTTGAACTGGCGTTTGTACCTCACAAAATAATAAAATTTTATGGCAAAAGAAATCAAACAAATTGTCAAATTACAAATTCAAGGAGGTAAAGCTACACCAGCTCCTCCGGTTGGAACAGCGCTCGGTCCACATGGTTTGGATATCCAAGCTTTTTGTACTCAGTTCAACGAAGCTACCAAAGACAGGATGGGAGAAGTTGTCCCGGTAGAGATGACAATTTATGAGGACAGGACTTTTAATTTTGTATTAAAGACTGCTCCAGCTTCTGAGATGATAAAGAAAAAGATAAACCTCAAAAGCGGATCAGGCAGACCTTTGCAGCAAAAAGTTGGTGTGCTTACTCAGACACAGTTGACAGAGATAGCTCAGGCCAAAATGCCAGACCTAAACACCAATGATATTGAAGCTGCTAAAAAGATAATTGCTGGTACTGCCCGTCAGATGGGCGTAAAGATAGAGGAATAATTTTTAGAAGGGAGCTCATCTTGTCGGCTGAGCGTTTGAACCTCGCAAATAATAAATAATATGGCAAAAATAAGTAAACGTTTGAAAGAAGCTAGGGCCAAGATTGAAGCTGATAAAGTCTACGGCATTGAAGAAGCTGTCAAATTGGTCAAAGAAACTAGTCAAGTAAAATTTGACGCTTCAGTTGAAGTGCATGCCAATTTGGGTATTGACCCAAAAAAAGGTGATCAGATTATCAGAAACTCAGTTGTCCTTCCACACGGTACTGGCAAGACAGTTAAGGTAGCGGCTTTTGTACCAGAAGATAAAGTCAAAGAAGCCAAAGCGGCTGGTGCAGATATTGCTGGCGGCCAAGAGCTGATTGAAGAAATCAAAAAGACTTCTAAAACTGACTTTGACATTGCTGTCACAGTTCCAGAAATGATGCCAAAGTTGGCTGTGGTGGCCAAGATTTTGGGACAAAAAGGCCTTATGCCAAATCCTAAAACTGGTACTATTGGCCCTGATGTTACTAAGATGGTTTCCGAACTGAAAAAAGGTAAGGTGTCATACAAAAATGATAATAATGCTAATGTTCATCTGAGTATTGGCAAAATATCATTTGATGATGCTCAGTTGGTAGAAAACTTTAATGTATTTTTTGATTCTTTGAGAAAGTCAAAACCACAGAGCGTGAAAGGCACTTATTTGAAGTCTCTATATTTGACTTCTTCTATGGGGCCTAGTATTAAACTGCAAATGAATTAATTTTACTTTTTATTTAGAAAATCAGCCGGCGGCGCTTTGCGCCGCCGGCTGATTTAATTTATAATTAATAATATTATGAATACCCCTGTAAAATATTATTGGATGATAAGATTTCGTAAATGGCTGGACAGTTTTGTGATGGAAGGAGTACCACTGCCAAATATCAATCCTGACATAGTATCCATTATATCGGTTTTTGTTTTGGCTTTTGCTTTTTTGTATCCTCTGGATTGGTGGATTTTTATTTTTGTGTTTTTGTCACTACTTCTTGACTGGTTTGATGGGGTCATTGCCCGCAAATATAACAGAGCGACCAGGCACGGCTATTGGGTAGATATTGTATGTGACAGATTAGGAGAGTTGATAATAGCTATTTATTCACCTCTTTTGTGGCTACCTTTTTTTATTTTAAATATAATTCTTACTTTTATAAACACCAAAACAAAAGTTCATCTGATATTGCCAATTCGTTTGGCTTTTCTTGTATTTTTGCTGTTCAAAATTTTTGGTATAGATTTTGGTTGGATATAAAAAACCCAGCTCATGAGAACTGGGACTAGACTCTGAGTCTAGATTTTTAATAACCGTGGTCTACTTCAGGGTAATCGTCAAATTGAGGATTTGAGTCCTCAATTTTTTTGAAGATCAAGAACTCCTTTCCGTCAGAAATAATCTGGCAGGGGCTATGGACAGTAAGCATCCCAGCCAGAATTTGTGCTGTTTCCAGATCAATCTCCCCAGACCAGTAGTGTTGTTTGACCTGTTCGATTGATTCAAATCTAAGCGTTTCTCTCTGACACATGTTGTTCTCCTTTGCAAAGGATAGTATTATGACCTTTTGGGCAGATCAAAAACCCCTTCCCACTCGGGAAGGGGCTACGTTTATAAATCAAATATAAAATATCAACGTAATCCTTTCCCAGGGAGAGGATTGTTGTGGTGGTTTAGTTTATTTATCATCAATCTATAGCCACCAACATTGCCATTTAACCATTTTGATATCCTAGCTACTGTAGTAGAGCTTAAGCCAGTTTTTTTTATAATTTCAGTATAGGGTATTTTTTTATTAAGCATTTGAGCAGCTTGCCAGCGATTGGAAAATTCAGCTATTTCTGCACTAGTCAAAAGATCCCGTAAAAAGCGCTTGGCTTCGGTTGAATTTTTTAGAGCCAAAATAGCATCTATAAGATTTTCGGTTTTTTTGTTGTATTTTTCCATATGTTTACTTTAGTTGACTAAAGTATAGCATAGATTATAATTTTGTCAAATTAGTCTAAAAAACTGGACAAATAGGGTTTTTTCGTGTTAAATTACAAAACTTATTAGTTAATAGATTTATATATGGAATTAGTATTTTCCCAGTTGGAGGATAAACAGGCTGAAATATTGTTTTTTCCTGTTTTGACCGCTAAGGGGCAAGCTGAAAAATTGATAAGCAGTCTTGCTTATGATGATGAAAAATCAATTTTAAAAAGGCTAAAAAGAGAAAATTTTACGGCCGAGCTTGGTCAGAGTTTTGTGATACATGATGACAATCAATCAGTGGTAATTTTGGGTACTGGCCAAGAAAAAAAACTAAGCCCTTTGGAATGGCGTGAATTAGCCGGAAATATAATTATTTATTTAAGACAATATAGTGCTCAAAAAGTAGGTCTGGATGTAAAATATTGGCTAAAAGGGACTGGCGACGCAGCTCGTTTGGCTCAATCTATAGCCGAGGGATTGTATTTGGCTAATTATGAATTTGTAAAATATAAAAAAAACGATAAAAGTAAAATAAAAGTAGACATTAAAGAGTTATATATTTATTCGGCTGAGAAACAGGCTTATAAATTTAGAGCTGGTTTTGAGATTGGTCGTTTGATGGCCCAGGGCACAGCCAAAGGCCGTGATTTGGTCAACGAGCCGGCCGGTCATATGACGCCAAATTTTTTGGCTGAAGAGGCTTTGTCTATCGCCAAAAACAATAAAAATATAACAGTCAAAGTCTTTGACAAGGAAAAAATATCTCAGCTGAAGATGGATGCTTTTTTAGGTATTAGTAAAGGCTCAAGTCAGCCACCAAAATTCATTCATTTAATTTATAAACCAAAAGGAAGAGCAAAAGACAAAATTGCCTTAGTGGGCAAAGGGCTTACTTTTGATAGCGGAGGACTAAATGTCAAACCATGGGAAGGTATGCAGCAGATGAAAATAGACATGGGTGGCGCGGCAGCTGTCTTAGGAGTATTTTCAGTGATAGATAAGCTTCAACCAAAGGTAGAGGTGCACGGCATTATTGCTGCTTGTGAAAATATGTCCTCAGGCAGTGCTATCAAACCAGGGGATGTGGTGGCCAATATGCAAGGTAAAACTATTGAGATAGGCCATACCGATGCCGAAGGCCGTGTTACTTTGGCAGATTCTTTGGCTTATGCCCAAAAACAAGATATCAAAAAAATAGTAGACATTGCTACTTTGACAGGAGCTATTATGTTTGCTCTGGGGCCACAGTATGGGGGATTGTTTAGTTCAGATGACAAGTTAAGTAAAGATTTGCTTAGATCGGCTAATTTGGCCGGAGAGAGCCTGTGGCAAATGCCATTGGCACCAGAGTATAAGGATTTTAATGAAAGCAAAATTGCCGATATAAAAAATATAGGCACCACTCGTTTGGGGGGCTCTATATTGGCTGCTTGGTTTTTGAAATATTTTGTGGAAGACGATGTAGCCTGGGCGCATATTGATATTGCCGCACCAGCTTATGCAGAAAAACCATTTAATAGTTATGTTCCTACTGGTGGTGTCGGATTTGGCGTCAGGACATTTCTAGAGTGGTTGAATTATATATAAAAAAAACAACCTTCGAGGTTAATTCAACCTCGAAGGTTGTTTTTTTATTAGTTGTATTTATTGGCCGCTTTGTCAAAGTTTTTTTCTAGAAGAGTCTCTATTATCAGGTAGTTGGTATCAATTATTTCTGTTAGCATTTTCTTTTCTTCAGAGTTAAATTTTTTTAAGACAAATTCTTCTGATTTACCTTTTTGAGGGCCGATACCCAGCCTGATTCTTTTAAAATCTTTGGATTTGAGATATTTGATTACTGATTCTATCCCACGATGACCACCAGCGCCTCGTGATTTGGAAAGTCTTATCTTGCCAAATAGCAGATCCACATCATCATGGAGAATTATTATTTTATTGGTGGGGAGTTTATAATATTTTTTTAGAGCTTTTACAGCTTTACCAGAATCATTCATGTAAGTCAGCGGTTTAGCTAATATTATTTTTTCTCGGCCGTTTAAGAAGCTGGTTACCAGACTATTACTAGCTTTATCTTTGGTCCAATTTAATTCTTTTTTTGTAGCCAAAGAATCAATAGCTAACCAGCCAAAATTGTGGCGGGTGTGCTCATATTCTTTGTCTGGATTGCCCAGGGCAATAAAAAGTCTCATAGTTTTTCGTCTCGAGTCAAGCGAGAGGTTATTTTTTGTCTTTAGTATTTTGGCTTTTTACTACATTTATTTTGACAGGAGTGCCTGAAAAGCCAAATTTATATCTTAGATTGTTTTCTATAAATCTCAAATATGAACTATGTAAATCAGATTTGAAGTTTGTTTTGATAGCAAAGCGAGGCGGATTACTGCCAGTCTGGACAAGACTATAAATATAAGGGTGCATAGTGCCTTTGCCTCGAGAAGGTTTATGTTTTCTAATGATATTTCTCAAAAATTTATCCAAGATAGTATCAGAAATTACTTTATTTCTTTGCTCATGTATTTCCAAAATCAAATCCAAGACTTTGCTTATGCGGATATTGTCTTTGGCTGAAATATAAACAATTGGTGCCCAAGTAATGAAAGGAAAAAAACCTTTGTAGTACTTATTGTACTCTTGCACAGTGGTGGTGTCTTTGTCTGGGATCAAATCCCATTTGTTGGCAATTATGATAAGACCTAATCCGGAGCTTGATACTTCATCAATAAGGTGTTTTTCTTGCCAAGTTAGTTTTTTGGAAACATCAGTAACCAGTATAGCAATATCTGATTTTTTGATGGTTTCCAAGCTTTGATCAACAGATTGTTTTTCAAAAGGATCCGTAGACTTCCGACTTCTTCTTCTCATACCAGCAGTATCGACAAAAACAATTTTATTATTTTTGTATTTAAATGCTATGTCTTGGGCATCACGAGTGGTATGTGGAATAGCTGATACTATCACTCTTTTTTCTCCTAGTATAGCATTTACCAAGGAAGATTTTCCAACATTTGGTTTTCCAACGATAGAAACATTTATCTTTTTTTCATCTGTATCAAAAGTTTTCTTTACTTTATTTTTCTTTATTTTTTTGAGTTTTATGACCAATTCATCCAACATGTCACCAGTACCAGTACCGTTGAGAGCAGACACTGGCCAGGGCTCACCAAGGTTTAATTTGTAAAATTCAGCGACTGACTGTCTGGTTCTTTGGTTGTCTGCTTTGTTTGCCACCAAGAGTATTGGTTTGTTGGATTTTCTTAGGCTCTTGGCCAATTCATTATCAGCTGGCATAATACCTGTTTTTGTATCTACTACAAATAAAACAAGATCAGCTTCATCTATAGCCACTTTAGCCTGCTCTATTATTTGCTGATCTATGTCATCATCAGATTGTCTTTCTAGTCCGCCTGTATCTACCAAACTAAAATCAATATCTCTCCAAGAGCAGACAGCATAATTACGATCCCTGGTAGTACCAGCTACTGATGATGTGATAGCCTTACGATTGGAGATTAGCTTGTTGAATAAACTAGATTTACCGACATTGACTCTTCCAACTATAGCTACATTATATAAATTAGACATAAATATTATTATTCCTCTTCTTGATTAGTAGTTTCTTCACTTGTCGTGTCATCAGTAGAGCTGGCAGTAGAAGTATTGAGGAGAAGGGGATCAATAGTGGTGACTATTTCAATATCTTCATTTACTATCTGATCTTGACCCAATATAACCAAAAAGTCTATTTGGTCTAGGTCACCATTATCATCATATATTCCCCAGTTGGAAGCAATGACAGAACTAGAAAATTCCAAAGGAGGTTTGTCTTTTGTTTTGCTTTGGAAAATAGCTTCTAGAGACTCTTTGGTCTGATTTTTTTGGCCAGTATAATCATAAATAACAGTAGAAACTTTACTTTGGTCTTCAGAATTACCATATCTTATTATATTATACCCCATTTGATCCAAATAATTAACAGCCTTCAAAGCTAGGCCAGGTACAGTAGTGCCATTTTGTATGACTATCTTGGCATTTTCATCAGATACTTTTTGTAAATCAAAGATGTTTTTTATAAGCATTGATATCTGAGAGAAGTTTCCGGTAGTAGGCTGGAGTATATAAGCGCCATCCAAAGCTATCCCAGATTTTAGATATCCACCTGGGCGATCATCAATTGATTGGGTTACTATTTTTTGGGTGTTCAAGTCTTTGGCTAGATGCACTAATTTGACAGCTTCCCAAGGCTCTAGGTCAGTAGTGGTATATTTACTAAACATAGAAAACAAATTGGTAATTTTTTTGGGGTTTATCAGAGTATTAAAGGAAGTCATCTTATCTTTGGCGGCGATGATAATTTTTTGTTGCCTTTTGATACGGGCAAAATCAGAACCTTCTCCATGGTTGCCATGCCGACTACGAGCATAGTGTAGAGCCGTGATACCATCCATTTTTTGCCAGCCTGCCTGAAAGGATACGGATTGCCATTTTTCATCATAAGTAGGGAATTGATTGTCTACGAAAGATGTCTCAACATTGATATCTATACCACCGATTTCATCAATCATTTCTATAAAGCCTTGGAAATCTACGGCCGCAAAATAATGAATATCAATGTCAAAAGTATCTGAGATAATTTGTTTTACAAATTGGCCGCCACCAATACCATTATTTTGGCCAATTGTATAAACAGAGTTTACTTTTTTGTAATTGCCTGGAGTAATAGGCACTATCATATCGCGGGGCAATGAAAATATAGCGGCTTCTTTGGTGCTTGGCTGGAAGCTAGCTATCATTAGCGTGTCTGTCAGATACGGCCCATTGTGGCCTTCGCCACCCATACCCATCAAAACAAAATTTATTCTATCTTCTTTTTCTCCTTCTAGGTATTTTTCTTTGCTAGATATTATATGAGTGATTTGCCTAACTAAATAACTATTTTTTACTCCGGCTAAGAAACTATCGTTATCAGCCGAAACAATACTGGCCATAGTAAAGAATGTAATAATCAGGAATATAAAAAAGCAGGAAAGACATTTTCTTTTTCCTGAAGATTTTTTCTTTTCTTTTTTTATGGCCGGACCAGTATTTTTACTAGGTTCATGGTAGCTGTCTTGATTGTATATACCATGTTGACTGGCCTCGTCCAAAAGATTAATTTTCCGTTTTTTAAAATCCATGAATTTTGCACCCGTAGAGTATATGAATTATACTAATAAAAGACATTAAAGTCAACTTATAAAAGTTAGCTTTTCCCTTTTATTTTTAAGCTTTTTTGCTGTTGATTTTAGTAGATACTTTGTGTATAATAAGCCTATTAATCGTCTAAAATAAAAGATATATTTATGTCACAAGAAGAACATTTAGAAAAAGAGGGCTCTTTAGAAGAGAACTCTTTAGAGGGTCAAGACTTTGATCTTAGCCATTTTTCTGAAAATGACGAAGAACCAAGCATTAGTTGGGCCAAAAAATTTGCTATTTTAATCTTTGAAGTGGTCAAAGTGGTTTTGATTTCTTTGGCTATTATATTGCCAATAAGATTATTTTTAGTTCAGCCTTTTTATGTAGAAGGTGCATCTATGGAGCCAAATTTTTATCAAAACGAATATTTGGTTATTGATGAGATATCATATCGTTTTAATAGTCCTCAAAGAGGTGAGGTTATTATTTTAAAAGATCCTAGAAATACTAGGGCTTATTTTATAAAAAGAGTCATAGGCCTGCCCGGAGAAGAAGTAGAATTAAAAGCTGGCCGTGTTTATATTAATGATAAAATATTAGAAGAATCTTATATTGCTAATTTTTCTTCTGATGATCATCCCAAAATTACTTTGGGCTTGGATGAGTATTTTGCCATGGGAGATAACAGGGTCAATAGTCTTGATTCCAGGCAGCTTGGTCCTATACAAAAAAGCGGTATAGTCGGCCGAGTATGGTTTAGAGGTTGGCCATTAGACAGACTGAATACTTTTAATTTACCAAGTTATTAAAATAATATTATTATGGCAACTAAAAGAAAAAAGGCTAGTGTGCAATTGATAAAGGGTATGAAAGATATTTTGCCGGATGAACAGGTGTATTGGAATTTTGTACGTAAGGTGGTAGATAATTTTGCTAAAAATTATGGATTTTCTAGAATTGATACACCGATTGTAGAATTTACCAATCTTTTTAAAAGAACAGTAGGCGAATCAACAGATGTAGTAAATAAAGAAATGTATTCTTTTGTTACTCAGGGTGGTGACAAAATTTCTTTGCGTCCGGAAAACACAGCCAGTGTCGTCAGGTCTTATATTGAGCACGGTATGCTCAACCTGCCTCAGCCAGTAAAACTTTTTTATATTGGTCCTCAATTTAGACACGATAATCCTCAAGCTGGACGTTATCGACAGTTTTGGCAGTTTGGTTTTGAAGCAATAGGCGATGATGATCCAGTGGTAGATGCTGAGATGATTGCTGTCTCTTATTTTATTTTAAAAGAATTGGGGTTAGATATAGAAATACACCTAAATAGCGTAGGGGACACTGACAGTCGAGTAGAATATATCAAAGTTTTGAAAAAGTTTTATCAGGAAAAAAGTAAAGATTTATGCAAGGATTGCAAGGTCCGATTAAACAAAAACACTCTACGTTTACTTGATTGCAAAAATAAAAAGTGTCAGGAAATATCAGAAGAAGCCCCACAGATGGTGGATTATTTGTCTGAAGCTGGCAAAGAGCACTTTATGTCTGTTTTGGAATACTTGGATGAATTGGATATCAAATATAATCTTGACTCCAAGATAGTCAGGGGTTTGGATTATTATACAAGAACGGCCTGGGAAATATTTGAAGTTGATAGTCGTGACGGCAAGCTCAATGCTCTGGGCGGTGGCGGTCGTTATGATGATTTAGTAGAATTATTGGGTGGTCGTCCTACTCCGGCAGTTGGTTTTGCAGTTGGTATAGAAAGAGTGATTATGAAATTACAAGAGAATAAAGTAGAATTTGACAAGGATAAAGGTTTTGATATTTATATTGCTCAGTTAGGAATTGAAGCGCGCAAGAAGGCTCTGGGTCTTTTGGAGAGTTTGAGAAGCCAAGGTTTTGAAGTCATAGCCAATATGTCCAAGAAAAATCTCAAAGACCAGCTGGAGATAGCCAATAAAAAAGGAGCTAAATATACTTTGATTTTAGGACAGAAAGAAATATCTGATGATACTATTCTTATCCGCGATATGGAAAGCGGTATTCAGGAAATAGTGGATTTTAGAAAGGTTGCCAATGAAGTTAGGAAGAGAATTTCTACCAATACCACTAAAAGTCTAAAACTCAAAAAGACTGAAAAACAAGATAATTAATTTTCTATTGACTTTTAATTAAAAATTTGTCATTATAATGATGTGAATAATCGCTTTTTAGCGTTATTCTTTTCACAGATAAGTTGATAAAAAATTATTAGAAACGGAGGTGATTATAGTGTTGGAAGTCAAGCGTAAAGATGGAGAATCTTTCGAAAGCTTGATCCGCCGATTCACTAAAAAAACAATCCAGAGTGGAAAAATTTTACAAGCAAAAAAAGTCAGATTTTTTACTAAAGATAAATCAAAAAGAGAACAAAAAGACAGTGCGCTTCGTCGCAAAAATATTAGTTCTCGTTTTGAACATCTAAAAAGGATTGGAAAAATAGATGAATTTGATGCCAAGCGCGGAAAAAAGCGATAAAATCAGGTCTATACTATAAAAATGTCTTTAGAGCAAACTATTGATCAAAATTTCAAAGCAGCTTTCAAGAATAGAGAGGAGCTTAAAGTCTCTACTTTAAGGATGCTTAAAAGTGCCATGAAAAATTTGGCTATTGAAAAAAGGATTGAAAAACTTGATGATGAAGATGTGATAGTGGTAGTCAAAAAAGAACTCAAAAAGCGTCAGGATGCTATTGAGTCTTTTAAGTCAGCCGGGCGTGATGATTTGTTGGCTCGTGAGCAGGCTGAGGCTGAAGTTTTATTGGCTTATATGCCTCAGATGCTTTCCGAAGTTGAAATTTCAAAAATTATAGATGAGGTCTTGGCTAGCGGATTGAGTGATTTTGGACAAGTAATGAAAGAAACAATGGCCAAGACCAATGGGCAGGCTGACGGAAAGTTGGTCAGTCAATTGGTAAAACAAAAAATACAAACATAGTTTATAATTAAATAAAGAACCCATGCTAAAATCTAAAAAAATAACTGTATTATTTATTTTCTTTTTTGCAGTTATTTTTTTGTTGTCTTTGAGCGCCCCTGCTCAGGCCGATGTATTTGGTGTCAATGATTTTGCTTCGTCCGGTGTAAATTTGGGTACAAAAGACCTAAAAGAAACTATTGCCGGCATTGTCAATATCTTTTTGGGATTTTTGGGGATTTTGACAACTTTGATAATTCTATACGGTGGATTTATATGGATGACATCCCAAGGTAACACCGAAAAAATTGATAGAGCTAAGAAGATAATTATAAATGGTGTGATTGGTCTTGTTATAGTATTGTCTTCTTATGCCATAGCCAGATTTGTCCTGCGTGAAGGCTATGATAATACCTTTGGTACAGGTGGTGGCTCAGGTGGCGGGGGAGCTATTGGTGGTGTGGGTTTGGGAGCTGGGGCACTGGAGAGCCACTATCCTCCTAGAGATGCAGTAGGTGTGCCAAGAAATACCAATATTTATCTGACTTTTGAGGAGCCGATTGATATTGCCTACATGGTAGAAGATACAGCTTGCACACCAGGTGTTGATTGTGTAGTTAATTCAGATTATATAAGTCTTTTGGCTCAAGGTAATCCTGACGCAATTACAGGAGTTGATTTGCCGATTATTTTTATTCCTTACAATGCGACCACCAGAGAGGGTCAGGATGAATTTTTGATAAATCCATATGGCGATAGTACTACTTATCTGGGTAGTCCTAGTGCTGATGTCAGACATACTATGCAATTAGGTAATATCCAGACATTAGCCGGCACAGGTGCTTTTGTCAGCGGGGCTTATAGTTGGCGTTTTACAGTAGGAACTGAGCTTGATTTGACTCCACCGACAGTGACTTATATTGTGCCTCCTAATGGATCAACAAATAATCCAAAAAATAGTGCTGTGCAGATCAATTTTTCCGAAGCTGTGGATTCTATTTCAGCAGCTGGTTTTACCGCAGATGGTTTTGACAATGTCATTGTCAGCGGTTCTATCTCTGGAAATTTAGGCGGACGCTATACAATATCCAATCAATATCGTACGGTAGAGTTTATTACTGATCAATTTTGTGGAGAAAATTCTTGCGGCGGTTCTGTATTTTGTTTACCAGGTGACGAAACTATAAATGGTCTGGTATCAGGCACAGCTACTGATGATTTGGTGGCGGATAGAGAAGAGGCAATAGTTGATATGGCCGGTAATGTCTTAGATTGTGGAACCAGTTGCTCTGGTAGTGATTATGTTTGGTCTTTTACCACCAATAATGTTTTGGATTTAACACCACCTTTTATCACTCAAATGGAAGAAATAACAGACGTCGACCTCAACGCACCAATTAGCGTAGAGTTTAGTGAAGAGTTACTTTCTAGTTCAGTAAATTCTAGTAATATTTCTTTGGACAGCTCGGTCGGGGCTTTAAATTATTGGACTGGTTTGAGTGGGGGAAATGTTATAAATATTTATCATGACAAATTTTCTCCTACTACTATATATACACCAACTCTTAGCTCTGGTATTAAAGATTCCAGACAAAATTGTTGGTATCCTTGTCTTTGTCAGGCAGGAGATAATTCTTGCACTTGTACCACACCAGATTGTTCGGGAGGACCATGCACTGGGGCAATTGGTACGCCATAATTTTAAATTTTATAAAAATTCACCCCGCACCTTTTAAATAAAAAGTTAGGGGTATAATTAGTAAGTTTCCTGCGCTTTATAAAAGGTGTGGGGTAAATATAAAAATGAGACAATTATTTTCTGTATTAATTAGCATATTTTCTCTAGGGTTTGTGTCTGTGCACAAGGCATTGGCTTCAGATGTTTTTGGTATAAATGATTTGGCCAGTACAAATATAGCTTTGGGTAGCCGCTCTATAGAAGATACGGTGGCTGGGATAATCAATATCTTTTTGGGATTTTTGGGTATCTTGGCAGTACTGATTATACTCTACGGAGGGTTCTTGTGGATGACCTCTCAGGGAAATTCCGACAAAGTACAACGTGCCAAGCTACTTATAATCAGCGCCGTGATAGGACTGGTAATTATTGTCTCAGCTTATGCAATTTCTAGATTTGTGTTGCAATCACTATATAATGAAACGGGGGCTGGTGGTCCAGGTGGTGGTACTACAATACCACCGGGTGGTACGATCGGCTGTGATGCACCGGCAGATACTACTGATCCGCGTATTTGTAAACTCAATCGTGAAAACGGACCAGCCGGAAGTAACCTGACAATTTATGGTTATCACTTTGATAGGTTGCCAGTAAGTGGAAATAGCAGTCCGGATAGTCTTGGTATGGTGCAATTGGAGGAGCGTTCAAGCGGTACAAGATTTACTGTCGAGTTAGTGGTATGTGCTGATCCACAGTGGAAAGATACTTGGGTCAGAGTTAGGGTGCCAGATACTCTGGCTGAGGGGGTCTATGATGTATTTTTGACCAATGATTTGGGAAATATTACCGATGACGCTATTTCATTTGTAGTTACTCCAGGACTGGCTACTTTAAATTTAAATTGTTTATCTCCTGAAGAAGCATTTAGTGGGACCAGTATTGATGTCCAGGCAACGGGCACCGGTTTTACTGATTTTGAGGAAAATATTTCTATGGAAGGTTGGGATGGTGCAGCGGTAGTGACATTGGATAATACTACTTTAGGACTAGGAATAGGAGATTGGACAGATACTCAAATTAATATGAATGTGCCTCTTGATTTGGCCAATTTGCCAAATGCCATTTCCAGCGAGGTGACAGTGACAGTTGGCACAGAGTGGGATTCACTTCCTTTTGTTGTACTTTGTGATACAGACAGTAATTGTGCCTCTGGTTGTTGTTATGCAGACTACTCGTGTCTAGAAGAAGATGTCTGTACAGCTGGTAGTGGCACAGGAGGAGATGATGCGCCTGTTATTGAAAATATTACGCCAGAAGATGGGGCAGTGGGTAATTTGATAACTATTTTTGGTTATAATTTTGGTGATGATATGGGTGTGGTTCGTTTTGAATCACTAGCAGGTCCAGGTTGGGTTGAAGGTGATTTACCTTCTTATCTTAGCAATGGGTCATGTGTAAATATTTGGACAAATAACTATATAATAATTGGGGTACCGGCTGATGCTGTAGTTGGTGTCGGAGATCTGACAGTGGTCCAGAGTGCTGCAGTTGGTGGATTGGAATCAGATCCTTATCCCTTTGAAAGAAATGATACGATTATCCGACCAAGTATCTGTGCTCTAAGCGACAGCGAAGGATATTATAGCCAGGATATAACTATAGATGGTATTGGTTTTCAAACTACTGACCAAGCTTATTTTGATACGGTCGTCAGCTATGACACCAGTGTCACAGATGTTACACCACCTGGTACTTATGCTATTGCTGAGGTGCCAAATGTAGCCGGTTATTTTGGGGTAACTATGCATACTGACGCTGGAGAAATTAGTAACCCATATCCTTTTACTGCTATTATTTCTTCGGGTGGGCTACCTATTATAAATGAGATATCACCAGCCGGCGGCCCGGTCGGGCAATATATTACTATCATGGGCTCTGGCTTTGGCAGTTCAGGTGAGGTCAGATTTGACCCGTCGGGTTTGAATGTCCGAGGAGATGACTCCTTCCCGGTAATGTGTGGTGATAGTTTTTGGTCAGACAGTCAGATACTAGTCAAGGTACCGGAGGCTGCCTGGACTTTGGATACAAATTATGAAGTGGTGGTTGTCAGGGGGTCAGACTCGGCTATCAGTGAGTCATATTCGTTTGAAATACAGTCTGGTGATCCGGCACCTGGGATTTGTTTGATTGATCCAAACAACGGTCCGGCCGGTTATGATGATGTAGATATTTTTGGTGAAAATTTTGGAGCTATTCCTGGCAGTGTATATTTTTACAACGAACAATCTGTCGGAGTAATACCGCCAGCCAGTTGGAATGACAATCAGGTATTAAATCTCACTGTGCCAGCTGGAGCTGTCACAGGACCAGTCTATGTCCAAGATTCGGGCGGAGATACAAGTAATGAAGTAAATTTTGCAGTTGGTGAGTGTCAAAACACTGAATCTTGCCAGGCAGCTTATGGAGAGTCTTATGTCTGTTGTCCGGAGGCAACCGGAGATTATTGTACTGACAGTTGTGGTGTGGATATAAATGCTTGTTATTATTCTTGGAATTTTTATACTGAAGATGATCCTTTTGGTATTCATTATAATTATAATTGTGATACTGATGTACAGTCCCCATCACCCTGGCCTGATGGTCATGAGTGGGAAGACGCTGTTACGGGATTTATTTCTTATCCGTCATCTGTAGATGCATTTACTGATGCTAATATTTCAATTTTGTTTACCAGAAATGTTGTAGATGCCGATTTGTTGGACTCTGACAATTTTAGAGTTTATGCCTGTAACCATGATCCTGACTTAACTGGTTTTGCTCCAGGATCGTGTGAGGTTACTTCTTTAGATGGGAATTTAAGTATTATAAATCATAATAGTAGTAGAGAGGGTGTAGAATTTAATCCAGGTCTAGACGAAGCTTTTAGGCTAGATGCCGGAAGATGGTACAGAGTAGTGTTGGGATCATTTAAGTCATCTTGGGGCGGTGATGTTTGGGATCCTACCATGGAAGATCCAGATTTTGATTGGTATTTTAGAGTCAGAAATGATACTAATATCTGTGAGGTGTCTAATGTAGTAGTCAGCCCGCAAAGAAATGTTTCAGATATATATGTAGGGTCTGAGAGAGAATTTTATTCTACGCCAGTAGCTGATAATTGTAATGTTTGTGGTGGTAATTATGATTGGGCTTGGTCTTTGGATCCTGATCCGGCTCCGATTGCCAGTTATGCCACACTGCTTCTTAATGATGTAGATAATGAAAATATAAATAGAGGTTACAATATAATGCAGGGTGGTCCAAATGCTACTCAGTTTTTGCCTGATCCAAACTATGCAAGCATCAATGCCCAAAATCTAGATTTTGCAATAAGTGGTACATCGCAGTCTATGATTTTGGCTCCAACACTCAGTTTACTTGATTATGGACCAAGATGTAATGATTCTTGTCTTAATGCCGGAGTTTGGGCCATATTTTCAACTCAGCTTGACAGTATTATTGATATTGACGGCACATATCCTGATCAAATAGCAATTTATAGGTGTACAGATACAAATTGCAACACTTATGACAATAGTTTAAATTATGTAAATGGCTATACAATATCTGATGAATTATTGACTATAAATCATATTGATTTTATACCCCAAGAAAATTATAAAGTAATATTGTCAGCAGATTTGATAAATACATATAGTTATTCTTTGGGAGCTGAGAAATCTTGGAATTTTTCAGTCGGCGATGAAAATTGTGAGCTGGCCGGTGCTTATATACGTCCGGATGGACTGACGGTCACCAATTTAAATGACATATTGTATACTGCTTATACTTATGGAGAAGTTGGAATTTGCGGAGCAGATTTTATACAGTGTGATGATGGTCCTTGTAATTATACTTGGAGCACTGATGAACCAGCTACTTATTTTACACTTGATACAGGTGCTAGGCAGGTTTGGGCGCGTCCTCTTGGCCCAAATGGTACGGCGCCTATAGATTTGGATATAAGCGGTGACTATGGTCCGGCTAGCGCTAGCACTAATTTGACCATCAATGTAAGTGGAGGCAACGCACTGGATCTTGACTTACATCATACATTGGTTGAGCCAACTTGCGGAGCGGTTTGTACTACTTCCTTGGTCAGAGTCTGTTTTGATAAAGATGTAGAGTCAACCAGTATACCAGCCACTGGATTTTCTATACTTAGCGCCGCTACAGGTGAACATTTTAATGGTGCGGACTGGATGGGGCCATCAAATCCTCAATGTATAAAACTTAATTATACTGGCATTGGCCGAAATGATAATTTTACGGTCACGGTCCCAGCTGGCATTGAGGGAATTGACGGAAGTGTATTAAGGAGTGACATAAATTGGAATTTTGGTACAGGCGACAGTGAGTGTTTTGCTACGGGAGCACTGGTAAGTCCTGATTACAGGCGCATTACTACGCCAGGCGAATCTTGGGTATATCAAGCTTATGGTACCTGGAGCAGTGAAGAATGTAGTAACGTAACTTTTGATTGTACTGCTTGTACTTATGATTGGAGCCTTTCCAACGGGTTTGCTTCTATCGTTGGTTCCAATATTTTGCAATCTGTAGAGGTACAGGACAATCAGACTACAGATGCTGGTACAGTTGAGGTAATGGTTAATTTGATAAATGAACATGGAGACACTGTGGAGCCTGATAGTGGAGTGTTTGAAATAGATACAGCCGGCACTGTGGATCCTTTATTTGTGACCAATCATTATCCAGATTGTGATGGATCATGTAGCAATGCTGATGTTACTATATATTTTAATTCAGATTTAAGAACCGTCTCACTGCCTGGTAATTACCATATCTATGATGACACATTAGGCACAGAAATTACCGGTTTGTTGACTACAATTGGAAATAGACAAGTGTTGATAGATCATACTCCGTTTGTGCTCGGACATGACTACAGAGTGGTTTTAGATGGTACTATCCAAAATACAGATTTAAGCTTCTTATACAATGGCGCTGGTTATACCTATACTTTTGGTATTGGTGCCGCTGATTGCGGAGTTGATAGGGCTAGAGTAGAACCACAAAATGTCACAGCTGGAGCTAGTCAGCCTTTGGGTAACTATATAGCACAGACTATCCATGACAGCGTGGTTTGTGGTGAAGAGCCCATAAATTGTCCTACTTGTAACTACAATTGGTTTTTTGACACGCCAAACATAGCTGTGTTTAGTAGTCCGTTGACTCAAACAACTGATGTTACCACTAATTCCTCACCACCATTAGTAGGCGGTGAACATACGGAGGTAAATGTTACAGTAGCTGAGGGGACAAGTCCTCCAGTATCCACTGACCCAGGAGATATTAATATTATAATCTCCGGTCCTGTTGTATATCCGACGCCAGAGGTGGTGGATATCAATCCTGATCATCTTGAGACCAATATTTGTCTCAATATTGCTCCAAATATAGAATTTAGCGAGACTATGAATAGAGCTAGTATTATCTCGCAAGGTCGTTTTTATGAAGAATGTGCCGGCACTTGTGAAGTAACTGGTACTTGGACATTTAGGGAAACTACCAATGGTACTCAGGCTATGTTTAATCCGGATATAAATCTTAATCCAAACTTGAATTATTGGATTTCTTTTGCTAATACTGATGCTATTGTTAGTGTCAATGGCGTATCACTTGACCCGACTGGATTATTTACCACCCCAATGGGAGGACTGGGATGGATGTTTACAGCTGGGGACCGTATTTGTCAGGTACACAGTGCAGATATAAGTCGCAATGATTTATATATTGATAGTGATTTGTTTAATTGTGCGGGAATTAATAATTGTCCGGGAGATAGCCGTCCGGCTATTGGCGGAAATCAACATACTTATATAGCTACTGTTTATGATATTAGTGGTGCGATATTGTCGGGTACATTTTTGGATTATACTTGGGATTCTACCCAACTTAGTGATGATGTAGTATTTTCTGTGCTAGACAGTGACCAAGAGACAGACGGTACTGCCCAACCTACAAATGGCCAAGCTGTATTGTCTGTTGATGTAGAAAATTCTACAGATGATCCAGGGCATATAGTCCGAGACACTGCTTTGGTAGAAGTGATGCTTTGTGAAGAGCCATGGCCAAACTTATCTTCTTATCCTTGGACTGATCCGGAGATGCCTAGTACCAATTTTTCCACTTATTATTGCCAGTACTCAGGCTTACCAGGTGATAATATATTACCTTATTTAGCTATTCCTTCATTAAATAATCCAGATGATCCTGACGTATATCGTGAATTTATTTCTACAATAAATTATCTTACAGTTAAGTCTGGTACTAATGCTTTTGGTAGTTTGGCTTATTATGATGATTATCAGACAGAGACAAAAGAGTCTGTCTGGCAAAAAATTACTAAATTGTTTAATAAACCAGCCTTTGCTTTTGAAGATGGTGTGCTTTTATGCGGTCCAGTTACGCCACGTAATTTTGCCATCACATTTGATGGTATAAATGCGCATTTATCTTGGAATCAACCAAACTATGATCCAGATCTTAATGGACCGACCAGCGGGTTTTTAGTTCAAAGAATGTTGATTGGTGATGATGTTGATTGGCAAAATTATGCTACAGCACCAGCTGGTGCTAACTCTTGGACTGATCCTGAAGATTTGGAACTGGATAGAGAATACCGCTATAGGATAGCGGCCACAAGCAACACTTGTGATGATTTTCCATCGTCGAATTGGGCTGGGCCAATCACCTTATATACTAATGCCAGTCATTCCTTGGTGGATATTATTGGTATTAGAGTGATACAAAATTCAGAGCACTTATCAGTAATGGATTGGTATTTGAAAAACGCCCCAAATCCATCTGATACAGGCTCTCTAGTATCAATTGATGGTTATGAGGCACTGAAAGTGGGCAACACTTTATATATTGCTGCTAGTAACGTAACTACAAATATATACACAAATATTTATATAATAGCTCACAATATAGGGGCTAGGCCAAGTACTATAAATATTTTTAATCAAATGGTTTCTAATTTTAAACTAAATATAAACATTACAGAAAATACAGCTAATATATGTAATATTTCCGGTTTATCCTGCTCTACAGATTATGATTGTCCAGGAGAAAATGATTATTGTGAGGCTAGGAAATTAAAATTACGACGTGACACCAAGAGGCTTTCAGATTTGATAGCTATACAAAGATCTATTATGTCATACGGTGAGGCGCATGCCAGCTGTAGCTATGATAGTAGTATATCCTGTAATGACTCTACGGATTGTCCAGGGGGAGAATGTATAAAACAATACCCACCATTGAACGCTGGTTCATATTTACAAGGGTTGACAAATAGTCGCTGGCCGTCCTGGACAGCTACATTAGGAAGTGCTTTGGGTATGTCTATCCCAAGTGACCCTATAAATCGTTTTAATATAGATGGTTGTAGTGATCCGTATAATACAGATACCTGTTGGTCTGAATCAACTTTAGAATTTTTCTGTCCGACAAATTCTTTAATCTATTATTATAACTCGCTTGATTTTGGTAGAGGTTTTACTCTACGAGCTAATTTTGAATATGATATGTATGATACTGGCGGTGTTACTTTTGCCAGTAGTCTTGTACCGTCAGGCTGGTCTACTCTTTATGGTTTAGCGTCCGATTTGGGTATATATTGTGATGATGCAGTACAAAATTCTCCAGGAGCAGCTGCTTGGCCAAACTGTGGTAATGGCATTGTTGATACAGAACCATATTGTACAATTTCTTGCCCTAATTGTGATAATTCTGTTGATTGTGTCAATTCTGGCGGACGTTGGGTTCAAGAGGAGTGTGATGGTAACTTTTGGTCTTATGCTTGCTCTCAAGATGCTCCCAACTCTAATCCGGATATTCTTACCAATGGCAATCATCCTTGGTGGAATGAGCAGACTATTGGTTGCTATCCTCCTGGTTCACTTGACTCAGTCGGCAACTCTATTGGTTGTCAGTGGTATCCTATAGATAGATCCCAAGCACCATTTACTGCTAGCCAGTGTGGAGGTTATTGTGGCGATGGCGCAGTACAAACTTTTTATGAAAATTGTGATGGCAATCTGCCGTCTGGGTATTCTTGTGATGATGGAGATTCTATCAGTTGTAGTGGTTGTCAAGTGATGTGTACGGGTGATGGGGGCTCATATCCGGCGGCTTTATGCGGAGATGGAATTTGGACACCCGGCGTAGAAGAGTGTGATAATAGTGCCAATCCTAATGGCTTGGACACTTGGGATTGTACAGAGGGCGGGGCTGTGCGTTGTAGTAATAGTTGTGTGGTAGAATGTACTGTCGGTGATCCTTATACTGGAGCCTGTGGCGATGGTGAAGTAAATTTTCCAGAAGAGCAGTGTGATTATGCTGGTTATGTGGCGCCCGGTCCAGATACTTCTGGTCCGGCCAATACATACACTTGCAGCAATCAGTGCCAATTTACGGGTGATTATTGTGGTAATGGAATATTAGAATATGCTTTTCAGGAAATATGTGATACCAACTATGAAACGCCTCTGCCAGAATATTCTTCAAAATTTAATCAATATGAGTGCCGTATGTCTGGTATTTTTTGGGATTTTGACACTGGCAATGATTATGGTCGCTGTACTGCCACTGAAGCGGGTTGGTGTGGTGATGGTTTTATTCAAGATATTTATGAAGAAACCTGCGATCCTGCTATAGCTGGCGACCTCTATTCTCCAAATGAGACTTCTCTAATAAATCAGTATGTCTGTGATGATTATGATTGTGACGGCCGTGTTGGTGGCTACTGTGGAGACGGCGAAGTACAGAGTGATTACAATGAAATTTGTGATGGCCTTGATTATCCCGACAGGCCGACTCCGGCAGAATCTGATTTCACCCGTACTTATACTTGTGATATGACGAGTAATAATAGATGTCAACAGAGTGCTTCAGGTGGTGGCTATTGTGGAGATAATATCCAACAAACTCTATTTGGTGAAGGCTGTGATTGGAATGTGGCTGATCCAGAATTTTCTTATCCATGGCCACGTCAGAGAGATAATATTACTATATTTTCAGACCCCAGCTTCCAATATGAGTGTAGTGACTGTCTAAATACCGGGGGATACTGCGGAGATGGTGTAGTCCAGAGCTATGAAGACTGCGACACTGGATTTGATCCAGCTTATGAAATAGAAAAAAATATTGATTTAGTTTATGTTTTTGATATGTCTGGCAGTATGAGAGGTGATGCGCAAGCATTGTGTACTGCTACTCAGGGAGTGGTTGCAAATTTAGAGGAGGATCATCAGGAGATTGACTATCGTATTACTATATATGTACTGGGTGACAATGATGGAGGAGTGGCTTATGACGATAGTGATGGTACCGACACACCAGATCGTCCATATACACCTGTGTATCTGACGGATGATGATGCTGATGATATTGAATCTATATTCCCTAATAACGGTGGCTGGCTGGACGAAGCTTTGCAGGTATTTAGAGCTCTTTATACAGACTGTGCATTAAATGATAATGTAAATTATCCAAAGGTTAGGTATTTGAGCTTTTATGACAATACAAGTAATGATATAAATGTGCCAGTCACTATAAATGGTGATATACCAGATTTTGATGAAGCATGCCATAGCAATAATTCTGATCAGTTTGCCGGACGTTTGGAAAACTGGGGTTATGCTATTAGTAAAATTATAGAGGGGTATAATTGGAAACCTGGATACCAGAGAGTGGTACTTCCAGTATCTGATGAAGCCGCTTATTGCGGAGGAAATTCAATTATTCATGAAAACGAAGATTATGATGCAAGTTTACCTGATGTTCTCTATTCAGCCTCACAAGCGGCCAGATTATCTGATCCGGCTGTACATATTAGTCCAGTTCTGAGAAGATTTACTCCTATTTATGATATTGGACAAAGATTAGCCGATGACACTGGTGGTTTATTTACCAATGAGGTTACAGGTTGGGCTGCTCAGACTATCAAGGTTATCAACTCTAGTTTCTGTGACGGAAATGGTGATGCACATATGGATTGTACTTTAGAACCATAATTAATAAATAATTATAATATTTTAAATTATGTTTGATGATTTAAAAGACAGTAGTCAAACTGGGCAGACACCTGTTTCATCTCCTAGTCAACCAGTCATGCCTGAGACACCAATTGTTTCCCAAACAGCCAAAAATAATACCCCAGTTGCACCATCTATGGCAGGAAAAATTGATGACATGTTTGGCGATGTTGATCCTACACCCGAAAGACCAAGTCCGGCAGTGGAAAAACCAAGTGCTGTAGCATCTGGCAAAATAAAACCTCTTTCACAGACCAGACTGCCTTCTAGCAGTACAATGCCAACTACTCAAGAGCCTTCAAAATCGGCCGAAGCTCCTTCACCACTAGCTGGGCCACCACAATCCATAAATGCCGATTATAATTCGGGACCAATGAGAAAAATAATAGTGATAGTTTCAGTTGTTTTGCTTTTGGCAATTATTGGAGGGGCGGTGTATTATTTTGTGATTATGCCTAGATTAAATCAGTCTGTTATTGTAAGCAATGAAAATATCAATAACAATGAAAACGTCAACACCAATGAGGTGATGGTCAATGAAAATATCAATAACAATGAAAACATCAACACCAATGAGGCGGTGGTTGATGAAAAAAATTTGGACGATGACTCAGATGGCCTGACTAATAAGGAAGAAGAAGAATTGGGTACCAACCCGTTTGATCCAGATACTGACAATGACGGAGTATTTGACCAGGATGAAGTAGAAATTTATTTTACCGATCCACTATCAGATGATTCAGATATGGATGGCCTGACAGATTATGAGGAGGTTCGTATTTGGAAGACCGACCCAAACAATATTGATACTGATGGTGATGGTTTTGCAGATGGTTCGGAAGTTTTAAATGGTTATAATCCTAATGGAGAAGGCCGTTTAAATGAGAATGCCACCAGCACTAATGAAAATAGTAATATAAATAATAATACAAACACAAACACTAACCAAAGCTAAATTAAAAAAAATTATGAATGATCAAAGAGAGTCAAAGGGTCGGGTATTTAGCCACTTGGCCAATAAAGATGATGTAAAGCCAATGACAACTGGTAATTTAGACAATGAAAAAGCCACTATTGATGATATAAAAAGAGAAGTGGGGGCAAAAAAAGAGATTATTACTGTCCATGCTATGCCGGGTAAATTTGTTGCTCAGAACCATACCAACCCTGGAGGTCAACCCAGAAAAAAAGGCATGGGTAGTGGCCAGAAAATAGCTTTGATTTCTATTATTATTCTTATGTTTGTGATAGCAGTGGTAGCCGGAGGTTTGTGGTTTATTAGTCAAAATAGAGCAAACACCAACGTCAACACCAACGTCAATACAAATACCAACGTTAACACCAACGTCAATCAAAACCAAAACACCAACGTTAACACCAACGTCAATCAAAACCAAAACACCAACGTCAATCAAAACCAAAACACCAACGTCAATACCAACGTCAATACAAATACCAACGTCAATATCAACCAAAACACCAATACAACGGTTATTATCCCAGAAAATATAGATGCTGATGATGATGGATTAAGTTATGAAGAAGAATTGACTTACAACACTAACATCAACCTAAAAGACACTGATCGTGATGGTTTCAGTGATGGACAAGAAATAATGAATTTGTACAATCCATTGCTACCAAATCAGAAATTAGTAGACTCGAGCTTGGTTACTAAATTTATAAATAATCCTTATGATTATACTTTTTTTAGACCAAGTAAATGGTTAGCCGAAGGTTTGGCTGGCTCTCTTGACCAGGTGACCGTAATACCGGATTCAGAAAGCGGGGAATCATTTTTGATATCAGCTACGGCAAATGACACTAATTTAACTTTGGAGCAGGCCTATCAGGAGCTGGTACCGACTATAGGTGGAAATTTGAATTTTGAAAATTATAGTTTGGGCGGGCGCCCGGCTTATAGGCTTTTGGACGGAACTATGGTTTTATCAGTTAGTTCGGATTTTATATATTTGATATCTTATGATTTGGGTCTTGATGAAGAATCAAATTATTTTGATAGTAGTTTTGAAATGATGTTAAATAGTTTTGTCTGGTTGGAAGATGAAAACTAATTTAATAGTTATTGATAAGAGAGGATTGTCAGCTGATTTCTCATGGCTAGCAAATCTGGAAAAGATATTTAAAAAAAGATTTTATTTAAAAAAAGAAATTTCCATTGCTTTATTGTCGCCCTTAGAAATAAAACAGCTTAATCATGTTTATAGAAACAAAAATAAAGTAACTGATGTTTTATCTTTTCAAATAAATAGTAAAGATATTTTGGGTGAAGTTTTGATTTGTCTAGACCAGGCCAAAAAGCAAGCCAAAAAAACCATCAAATCAGAACTACAGCTTTTGACAGTCCACGGCATATTACACCTTTTGGGTTATGATCATGAAAAAAATCTAGCTGAAGAAAAAAAACAAAATAAGGAACAAGAAGAAATATTGACTTTGTTAAATAAGTAGAATTTATGAATAAGTTGGATTGGCAGTTTTATAGAAATTTTAAATTCGCTTGGCGTGGCTTAAAGACAGTTTTTAGAACAGAAAAAACTTTTAGGTTACATATTTTGATAGCTATCATTGTTATTGCCTATAGTTGGTATAAAGATTTGGACAAAGTATATTGGGTAGTAGTTTTGATGATAATAGCTCTTATTATGTCCTTAGAGATATTCAATTCGGCGATTGAAAGACTTGTGGATATGCTGGCTCCTAGGACACATAATTTTGCCAAGGAAATAAAAGATCTTTTGGCCGCTATGGTGCTTTTAGCTAGTCTTTTTGCGGCTGCTATTGGTTTGATAGTATTTTTATGGTAAAAATATTTGGCAAAAAGACATTATTTAGTTATAATTAATCATTATAAGTCTTAATTTTTAATCTATAAATGGCCACTAATCGAGATATTATTACTAGCCTGGATGTCGGTACAAATGCCGTCAGGATTGTCATGGGTCAACGTTTGGCCGATGGTCGTCTCAAGATAATTGGCGCGGCTGAAACTCCATCTCAGGGTGTGATACGAGGCTCTATCAATTCGGTTGAAGAGGCTGTTTCGGTTATTTCCGAAACAATTGAAAAATGCGAGAGGATGACCGGATTAAGAATAGACAAAATGGTGGTCGGTATGAGTGGCGCTCACATCAAGACTATTGCTAGTCGGGGTGTGGTGGCAGTGGCTAAGGCCAATGAGCAAGTAGAAGATTCTGATGTTGAGAGAGCTTTAGAAGTGGCCGAGAGCACTACGACCTTGCCAAACTATGAGATATTACATGTATTACCGATTAGCTACAATTTGGATGATCAAAAAGGAATAAAAGAGCCCCAGGGTATGAGTGGCGTAAGGTTGGAAGTAGAAGCACAGGTAGTAATGGCTATGTCTTCACAAGTCAAAAATTTGACCAAAGTAATATACAGGACTGGCGTTGACATAGATTTTATAGTTTTTTCAATCCTAGCCACAGCCGAGGCTGTTTTAAATGCCAAGCAAAAAGAATTGGGTGTTGTAGTGGTCAATATTGGATCCTCTACTACTTCTTTGGCTATATTTGAAGAGGGTAATATTTTGCATACTGCAGTATTACCTGTTGGAGCGGGGCACATTACCAATGATTTGGCGATTGGCCTAAAAACTTCTGTAGAAGTAGCCGAGGCAGTCAAGATTGATCATGCTCAGGCTATTAGTGAAAGTGTATCCAAGAGAGAAGAAGTTGATTTGCACAAGTATTCTGAGAATGAGAAAAAAGGCTCTTATGTCTACAAAAAAGATATTTCAGAAATTGCTGAGGCTAGGCTAGAAGAAATATTTTCCATGGTTGCCGATGAGCTCAAAAAAGTTGATAGAGATGGCAAGTTGCCCTCTGGTGTAGTTTTGACTGGTGGAGGAGCCAAAATGCCGATGATTGTAGATTTAGCCAAAAATATTCTCAATTTACCTGTATTTTTGGGACTGCCAATTGGCAGTAATTTCCCAATTGATAAGTTAAATGATTCTGAATATACTACTGCTTTAGGGCTTGTTATTTGGGCAGAAAAAAATATAGAATCAGGTGGTAGTTTTATGCCAGGATTTTCAATGTTAGGCAAAACCGGCGACAAGATGAAAAGATGGGCTAAGTCGATATGGCCGTCTTCATAAATTAAAAATATTTATTTAAATTAAAATAAATGACAAAGAAGAACTTAAAAGAAGTGATACCTCCGGTTGAGACATTTGCCAATATCAAAGTAATCGGCGTTGGTGGTTCGGGAGGTTCGGCTATAAATCGTATGGTAGCCTCCAAGATAAGGGGGGTAGAATTTATTGCAGTCAACACAGACGCTCAGGCTTTGCATACTTCGGTTGCACCAAAAAAGATTCATATTGGCCGTAATACTACTAGAGGTTTAGGAGCTGGTATGGATCCGGAATTAGGTTTAAAGAGCGCCGAAGAAAATGAACAAGATATTATTAGCCATTTGGAAGGCGCAGATATGGTTTTTATTACTTGTGGTTTGGGTGGTGGTACTGGTACCGGGGCGGCTCCATTGATTGCTGATTTAGCTCGTGAATCTGGAGCTCTGACAGTTGCTGTTGTGACCAAACCTTTTACTTTTGAGGGAGTACAGAGAAAAAATATTGCTCAGCGTGGTTTGGAGCGTTTGGCTGATAAGGTAGATACTATTATTACTATACCCAATGACAGGTTGCTCCAGATTATTGATAAAAAAACTTCACTTTTGGAAGCTTTTTCTATAGTTGATGAGGTATTAAAACAGGGCGTACAAGGAATATCAGAAGTTATTACAGTACCGGGGTTGGTCAATGTAGACTTTGCTGATGTCAAGGCAATTATGAATCAGGCTGGCTCAGCTTTGATGGGTATTGGTAGTGCCAGTGGAGAAAATAGAGCTAGTGACGCTGCCAAAGCAGCTATTGATAGTCCGTTGTTGGAATTATCTATCAACGGAGCTACAGGAGTCTTGTTTACTATAGCTGGTAGTAGTGATTTGTCTATGTATGAAGTTAATGAAGCAGCCGAAGTCATCACATCTAGTTGTGACCCGGAGGCCAAGATAATTTTTGGTACAGTTATTGATGAAAATTTAGGAGAAGAGGTGAAAGTGACGGTGATCGCCACTGGATTTAGAGGAACTGAAGATACTCCGGCCAAAAGTAACATCTCTGAGCCAGCTATGGGCTATCCAGAGGCTTTTGCCAAAAAAGAAGAAGAAAGGAAAGTTAAAAGAGCTTTTGAAAAACCAAAGCAAGAGACTGAAGAAGAAATCATTGATGTGCCAAAATCTAAAGAAGAAGAGGAGCTTGATATTCCGGCATTTTTAAGAAAAAAATTAAAGGGCCGATAGGCCTATGAATTTCTAATTGGATGAATTGTCCTGTTTGTAATGCAAAAGATACCAAAGTAGTAGACTCCCGTTTAGGTGGCGGGGGTTTTAGTATTCGTCGCCGTCGGGCTTGCCAGAAATGTCAGTTTAGATTTTCTACCATGGAAGACATGGAAATTCTTGATTTGGCAGTAATAAAGCGTGATGGTCATCGTGAAAATTATAGTAGAGACAAGTTGATTCGGGGCATGAGAACATCACTGGAGAAAAGACAATATTTAGAAGAAGATTTTCATAAATTAATAAACGAAATAGAAAGGGACATACAAAAGAAAGCCCACGGAGAGATAACCTCCAAGCAAATAGGAGAAATAGTAATGAAAAGGTTAAAAAGTTTTGATCAGGTGGCTTATATCAGGTATGCTTCAGTTTATAGGTCATTTAAAGATGCCAAGACTTTTCAAAAGGAGTTAAACGAGCTCTTAAAAAAGAAGGGTAAGAAATAATTATGAGAATTTCTATTTTGATTATATTATTGGCTATTATAGCCTTTTTATTTTATCAATATATATCCAAAGGCTGGTGGAATGACCCTATTTTAATACCCGAAAATGTAGAAACACCTGCAGACAATATAAATTATGTTAACGAGACTACTAGAAAATTTGGTTTAGAAAATTGTCTTAGACTTTGTATTATGTCCGAACAAGAGGATCAATCAAGCTGTCAGGCTAGTTGTAATGATGAATTTAGCCAATAACTTATCAACAATGTATAAGGTCACAGACAGTTGTCAATCGTTTTACTCTGTGTTAAGATAAATTCACTTTGACAATTCAATCAGGGAAGTGAGGTGCAAATCCTCCGCAGTCCTAGCTACGGTAAGTCTCCAATGTAGGGAGAACAAGTCCGACACCTGAGTTTTATTCTTTGCCTAAGGAGCAAAAGGATGAATTTATTAAAGCTTAATAATTTTGTCACCACTCTCCTTAGTGAGAGTTTTTTTGATAGTTTCAAAGTTTGTTCTTTTCAAGGAGGTAGATGGCATGTACAGGCGAAAGTTTCTGACTCTTGTGGCGTTGTTTTTTTCGGCGCCTTTAGTCGGTTGCGGTCGTAGAATTTTAGAACCGGAGGCATCAGACACCTCTGAAACCAAAGCACAGATTCAGGATTTTATAATGGCTGGCAGTATAGCGGCTTTTATGCAATCCGAATCTTTGGATCTAGTGTTTGACCATAACACTGATTGGAGTTTTCCCCAGGGTGATTTCAGTGGGCTACTGTTTATCACGAATTTTGAGGGGCATGGTCTTTATGGTTATGAGGTGTATGTTGACGGACAATATATACCGACAGCCATAAATGTTGTGCCTTTTAATTCCTGCTTACAACGAATGAGAATTACCCGTTTCGGCCAGACAGTTTGGAGATACAGCCCGCCACCGTGTCTTGATATCAGAACACGTCCTCATATCACGAAACAGGAACGATAGTCTGGTTCTCAATGTGGGTAGTTAAAAAATTACCCACATTGAAAAATTTGATTAATAATTTATAAAATAATTATGAAAAATAAAATTTTATTTTTAATTCTAGTCTGTTTATTGGCATTTAGTCCTAACCTAATTTTTGCCCAATATGATGATAGCGTTGTTTATTTGCAGGGTCAAAATCAAAATGCTTGGATTACTCAAGCTTTGATAGCGGCTCAGGTAGTTGATCCAGATATTAGTTATATAGAGGTTGAGAATCAGGATTTGATGACAGTAGTCAAAAATATTTTAGTTTTGGCAGCAGTTGGCAGTCAGGAGACAGATAGCCTAAATACATTATTAAGTACCTTGGAAGCCAATATAAACAACGGACAAATTGGATCAATAGATCTTTTAAATGATGATTTTTGGGGATTGATGGCTCTGAGTTCTGTTGGGCATTCAAGTAATATAGAAACAATAAAAAGTTTTATTTTGAGTCATCAAAACAACGATGGGGGTTGGTCTTGGGCCACTACAGGTGCTTCAGATAGTAACGATACGGCTGCAGCTGTGATGGCTCTTTTGGATACTGGCTTAAATTCTTCTAGCGCTGAAATACAGAGTGCCTTGGCTTATTTGAGGAGTTTGCAGAATGAGGATGGCGGTATTGGATATGATGCTGGTAGTCAATCAGACGGGGCATCAACTGCTTGGCTCATCAGCGCTTTAAATAAGGCGGGTGAAGATGCTAATACTTGGCAAAAGGGTGAAAATAATCCAGTTATTTTTTTGGAAAGCTTAAGACAAGACAATGGTTCATTTTTATGGATGTCTAGCGATGAACAAGGTTCGGCCATGGTCACCGCCTATGCTTTGGTGGCCTTAACAAATAGCTCCTACCCAATAAATTATATTGAAATAACTGAAGAAGAATTACCACTAAGTGGCCATGATATACGTATAGAAGGGCCTAGTCAAACAATTTGTCTAGCCAGTAATTTGGAAGCTGAAAATGTTTTGGAGCTTTTGGAAGCAGCCTCTAGTGTTTGTAACTTTGAATATACTACAGAAAATAGTGCTTATGGAGTTTATGTTTCATCTATAGATGGCGTGGCAGCTCAAAGTATGGATGGCTGGCAATATTTTGTCAATGATTTGGGTGGAGCCGTGGCTGTGGCAGATTATCAGCTGACAGGCAATGAAAGAGTTTTATGGGGCTATGGTGCTTGGCCACTTTATGCTTCTAAGATAGAAATCAGTAGTAATCGTATAGAATTGGGAGGTCAGGCTACTATTGAAGCCTCTTACTATGATGGACAAAACTGGCAGCCTTGGTCGCAAGCACCTGTTTATATTGGTCAGGATCAATTTCAAGCAGATAGTGCCGGACAATTAATTGTTACTATGCCAATAGGTGGTGTTTATTCCATCTGGTCTGATGATGATATAGAGAGGATAAGGAGCAACAAGTTATATCTGACAGTTGGCAGTGGCATATCAGAGACAGTGGATTTGAGTGTCAATGTCCAGACAGACGGAGGAGAGGATAATGACAACGATGACACTATTGCTTTTTCTCTGGATCAGTCCAACATAAATTTTGGAGACTTATACCCTGGACAGTCGTCTGAGACAATTCTTACATTGTCCAATACCGGCAATGTCGATATATATATTGAAGCCAGTGTGATAGGTCAGGATATTTTTACTGATTATACTAGTTTGAATCATTTTACTTGGACAGAATATAATCTCAATTTGCCTGTTTCTCAAAATCAACCTGTCAACGTTGGTTTGAGTGTGCCTAGTAGCTACACAGCTAGTGGTCAAAAAAACGGCCAGTTGATATTTTGGGCGGTTAACCAATAGTTATGACAAATTTTATAGAATATTTTTTGTTTATATTTTTAATTTTTCCTTTTTCTTGTCAGGCAGTCGGAATTTCAGTTAGTCCTTCGTCTCTGGAAATGTTTTATCCTTCGGTGGGTGATAGCTATATTGATATCCAAAATATATCAGAAGAACCCATAGTAGTTTATATTTATACTGATGATTATAAGGATAATTTTGTGTTTAATGTACAAGAAATGGAACTTTACCCAGAAGAGATTAGTCGTGTTGCTTTGTCTGTAGATTTCAAAAATAGTCCCGAAGGTCTAAAATATACCAATATCTCTGTTCTTACTAAGGCTTTGGATAAAAAAAGTTTCAATGCTTTTTCCGGACTCAAGATTCCAACCACTGTCTATGTTACAAAGTCATTTTTTTATTGGACCAAGGAAGCAGTTTTTGTAGGAGTATTTTTTGGTATTTTACTTTTACTGGGAATATATAATTTGTTATTTATAATCATCAGACATTTTAAAAGGAAAAAACATTTTTTATCCTCCAATTTGTTAAAAAAACATAAAAAATGGTATAAACTTTGGTAAAAATCCCCAAAAAGACGGCAGTTAACTAATTGCTGTTTTTTTGTTATAATTTAAGAGAATTTAAATATTAATTTTGACATCATATGATTGATGAAGAGCTTAAAAAAGCAATAATAGAAAATAAAGAAACCTTAGCAAGGCTTGATCAGAGATTGCACAGAATTGAGAAAAAATTTATCTGGAATACTATTTTTGGATTTTTAAAATTTTTGGTAATCTGGGGTCCGATTATTGCGGGTATAATTTATTTTACCCCAGTCTTAAAAGACTATATTAAAATTTTTGATCCTCTATTGGATCCCTTTAAAGAAAGGGCAGCGGGAATAGTACCTATAAATAACTCCAATGCTAGTCAGAATGATTTTGCAATTGAAGTGTTTTGTGACCCCGAAGCTAGAGATGCGCTAATCAACCAGCTGTGTCAATAATATTGTGGAAGAACTCCGTCAAAAAATAGAAGAACTTAAAATAAAGATAGATAAGGCCTTGTCTATCCTGTCTTTAGACAAGAAGAAAAAAGATTTGGAAGAATTAAAAATTTATATGTCAGCTCCTGATTTTTGGTCTGATCAAGACAGGGCTAGGAATATTAGTACTAAAGCTAGTTTTTTGGAAAATTCTATACACGATTGGCAGGAGTTGTCCCAAGCTGTGGATAGTCTGATGTCTTTAGTAAAGGATAAAGATGCGGCTAGTTTGATCAAAGACATAAGTTCTGGTTTTGATGACCTAGAAAAAAAATATATAGATCTGTCAGACGAGCTTTATTTGTCAGGAAAGTATGATAATTTTCCAGCGATATTGACTATCAACGCTGGAGCCGGGGGAGTGGACGCTCAAGATTGGGCAGCTATGCTGGAGCGTATGTATTTTAGATTAGCCGAGCAAAAAGATTGGAAAACAAATATTTTATTCCGTTCGGCTGGTGCCGAGGCTGGTGTAAAAAGTGTTACTTTTAAAATAGATGGTCCACAGACCTATGGGTATATAAAAAATGAGGCTGGTGTGCATAGATTAGTTAGACTTTCGCCTTATGATGCTGATCATGCTCGTCACACTTCCTTTGCTATGGTGGAAGTATTACCTGAGTTATCAGAAGTTGATTTTATTATTAATGAAGATGATCTAAAGATAGACACTTTTAGAGCTTCAGGGCATGGTGGCCAGTCAGTCAATAAAAGTGACAGTGCTGTTCGTATCACTCATTTACCGACTGGTATTGTGGTTTCATGTCAAAATGAGCGCTCACAGATGCAAAATAAAAAACAGGCAATGAGCCACCTCAGGAGCAAGCTGCAAAAATATTTTGAAGCCGAAAAAGATGAAGAAAAAAAATCTCTAAAAGGTGAATATACAGAAGCTGCTTGGGGTAATCAGATTCGTTCTTATGTTTTACATCCTTATAAAATGGTAAAAGATCATCGAACTGGTTTTGAATCCACTGATCCAGATAAGGTATTAGATGGTGATTTGATGCCTTTTATAAAAGCCAAGTTGGAATCAGACGTCAAAATATAAGTAGTTTTTGTGTATATTTTGTGCTATAATATGATATATGTTTGAGCATCTAGGACCCACACCAGAAACATACAGACAAAAAAAAGTCACAAATTTTAAAGTGTATTTATCTTTATTATTGATGGCTATTTTTGTTTTTGTTTTTTCCCTCAGCCTCAAAGAAGGTCCGGTCTCCGGTGCTTATGGTGTAGACTCGGCTAGACTCTCAGCCAAAGTTTTAGCTAACACAGCAGACAAAAAAATAGTTTATCAGGCCAACAATTTTTCGGTTTTTGATTTTATTATTGAAACAGAAAAAGATAATATTTCTTTGCAAAAATTAGAAGTAAGAGTTGATGGTTTGTATGACCTTAGCCTTATAGACGATCTTAAAATTTTCCATGATGGTATGCAATTGGGTGAAGTAAAGGAAATTGATCAGAGTGGACATATATATTTTGACCTTGAAGATTATCCTCTTAAAAAAGGTCAAAATTTGTTTAGATTTTTATTACCAAATAATAATGTAGTAAATACTGGCGATGTTTTGCAATTAAGTATTGAAAATGATTGGGATGTTTTCTTGAGTTATCAGGAGCATTTATTTACTCCTGACGGACAATTCCCTGTTCAGAGTGGTTTGATATCTTTTGTAGAAAAAGGCCAGATACTGGCTAGTAATCAATATATTGACAACAATTTTTTGATAAATACTAATATACCCCAGCAGTTATCTAGATTTTCATTGACTACTGATAGTGAAACTTTTGATGTTTATAAAGTAATAGTAGCTTATGAAGCCCTTGGAGATACTCGGACTATAGATAAAGCTGACTTTGTTTTACTAAAAGATGGTCAGCTTCTATCCCAAGCTAGTCTCGATGATCAATCATCAGATATAATCTTTTATTTAAACAAACCGATTTTTATACAAAACAATGGTTTGGAGTATTTTGATTTGCACACTTTGGCTCTACCGACTGGTCAATACAAATTTTATCTAAAAAATGTCAGCGCTACTGGCTCAGTCTCTGGTCAGGATTTGAGTCTCCATAAAGATTTGTATTTAAGCACAGTTGATAGTCGGGACTACTTTTTACAAATCAATTCACCAGATCAAAATAAAAGACTTTCCCAAGGTTGGAACGAGCTTTATAGAATGAAATTAACAGCTAGAGGTGTTGATAGTTTGGAGTTAAATAAATTAACTTTTGCTGTAGATAAATATGGTTTGGATATTAGTCGGGTAGATGTTTTAATTGATGATGAACCATATATAGCTGATATAGTAATAGAAAATAACAAAATAATAATAAAGTCAGACATACAAAACCCAATAAAAATATCAGACAAAGGAAATGAAATTTCATTGCTTGTCAAAGTAGATAATCTAGATAGTTCAGCCAAGTTGAGTGCTAGATTATTGACTGACGATCAGCCAATTTCTGAAGATAGAAATGGTAATATTATATGGTCATCAGGTGATATATTTTTCAATTCTTATATGCTTCCATATTTGCCTTTAGAGCCGAGTATTTTGTCTTATTGATTTTGATTTCTCGGTCTATGTCCCTTCGGTCTCGAGCTTAGGGTCAAGAGGCCGGCACAGGTTAATTTTTGACAAATTTTTTAAAATAGGTTTAAATATAGTTCAGAAGAATTAAGCGATTTTGATGAGCAAAAGCCAAGGCTTTTTAGGGGTTAGTTTTATTTTTTTGGCACTCAATTTTGTTTGGTTGCTATATTTTGACAATCGGGAAAATAATCCCGGTTTTATTTTTGATAATTTTTATAGTTTTAAAGCTAAAGTAATAAATACCGACAAAAAGATAGATGGTTGGAATATATTAGTAGAGCCTTTGGATTTAGATAATTTTTCCGGAAATATTTTAGTCTATATTCCTTTGTATCCAGAGTATTATTATGGTGATGTTTTAGAACTATCAGGCAAAGTTTACAAACCAGAGCCAATAGAGGATGATGAAGGCAAAACATTTTTTTATGATAAATATTTAGCCAAGGACAATATATATGCTACTTGTTTTCGTCCAAAGGTAAAATATATTTCTCAAGATAAAGGTATTTCTTTTTATATTTTTCAAGCCAAAAATTATTTTTGGAAAAATCTTGACATTTATCTTCGTGAGCCGGCTTCATCACTAGCCAAGGCTATGCTTCTGGCCAGTCGTCGGGAAATACCTGGTGATACCAGAAATATTTTTGCTCAAGTGGGCCTGAGTCATGTGGTAGCTATTTCCGGACTGCATATGGCTATTATAGTTTGGCTAGTCAGGAGTTTTTTGTTTGCTATTGGTTTGTCTAGAAAAAAAGCCTTTTGGTTTTTAATTTTAATATTATTTTTATATTTATATTTGATAGGATTTCCAGCTTCGGCAGTTCGAGCCAGTTTGATGCTATCTATATTAATGTTAGGGCCTTTTTTGGGCAGGGATACAGAATCTATATATAGCCTTGTTTTGGCTGCTGATATATTTGTCTTACTCAATCCATATTTACTTTTATATGATATAGGTTTTCAATTGTCATTTTTGGCAGTCTTGGGTTTGCTTTATTATGTAAAATTTTTCCAGAAAGTTTTGTTTTTTGTACCCCAAAAATTTAAGTTGAGAGAAGTAATGTCTGTGACCCTAGCCGCTCAAATATTTACCTGGCCTTTGATTGTTTATTATTTTGGTATTGTGTCAATTGTAGCGCCCTTGGCTAATTTTTTGATTTTGCCCTTTTTGCCATTGGTTTTGGTATTTAGTCTGTTTTTAGCGGGGTTTGGTTTTTGGCCATTTTTGGCAAAATTATTAGCTTGGCCGCTTTTTATTATTTTAAAGATAATTGTTGTCTTATCTTTTTATCTTTCCCAATTACCCAGGGCTTATATTGAAGTACAAGATTTCAGTAGTTTTTATATGATTTTTTTTCTTTGTTTTATGTTTATTTTGACTTTTATAATTAAGCCTCAAAATTATGAATAAAGAATATTATGTTTATATTTTAACTAATCAAAATAATAATGTTATGTATATTGGTGTCACTGGCGATTTAATAAATAGGATAAAACAACACAAAAATAAAGATATTATTGGTTTTACTAAGCCATATAATGTTATAAAGCTGGTTTATTATGAGGTATATCAGCATATGCATGATGCTATTTGTAGAGAAAAACAATTAAAAAATTGGCATAGAGATTGGAAGAACAATTTAGTGGAATCGGTTAATAAAAAATGGGAGGATATTAGCGATGATTTTTTGTGATATTTTTGTTATGCCGAATTCCTGCCCGACATGCCTGACAGTAGTCATGGCAGGCGGGTATTTCGGCATCTCCAATCGGAGATCCTGAAACAAGTTCAGGATGACAAATATAAATTTGGTATAGTGGGTTAATTTATATAAACATATGAATAAAACAATATTTTTTATAACCCTAATAATTTTGTCAGCTTTATTTTTTTCTTTTTATAGAATAGAAAATAAACTAGCGATTAATTTTTTGGATGTTGGGCAAGGTGATGCAATTTTAATTCGTACTCCTGATGGTCAAAATATTTTGATAGACGGCGGGCCGGACAATCTGCTCTTGTCCCAAATGGCCGACAAACTTCCTTGGTGGGAGGACACGATTGATTATTTGATTATTACTCATTGGCATGATGATCATATGATGGGTTTTGTAGAGCTTTTAGAAAAGTACGAAGTAAAACATGTTTTGGTGAGTAATCACCAGCCCGATCATTTTTTGTATAATATCTTTACCCAAAAATTACAAGAAAATAATATCCAACCACAAATTGTACAAGCAGGCGAGAGTTTTATGTTTTCCGATGATTTATATTTTAGGGTTCTTTTAGCTGACTACTGGCATGAAGATTTCAATGAAAACTCAGTAGTTATAAAACTAAGCTATAAAGATAAAAATGTTTTATTGATGGGAGATTTGCCAATAGAAGGGGAACAAAAGTTATTGTCCGGTGGTTTTGATTTAAATTCCCAGTATCTAAAAGTCGGCCATCATGGTAGTAAATATTCTTCATCACTAGAGTTTTTGCAGGCTGTACAGCCCGAATTTTGTATTATTCAATCTGGCTTGGACAATAAATTTGGCCACCCGCATCAGGAAGCAATAGAAAGATTGAAAAAAGTAGGGTGTGAAATAGAAAATACTCAGGACTTAGGTACTATTAGTTTTAGTTTTTAAAATTTATTGACTAATTTAATAGCGATTGATATCTTAAGAGAGCCACTCCTGCCAGTAATGGTGGGAACGACGTATGAAGTGACTCGACGAAAGGAGCCATATCGTGGCTATCCGCATCCGTGGACGTCCCATCGGGGACAACGCCTGACTTCCTAAAGTTCCCAGCGTTAGTTGGAGAGGATGACCTTCGCTTACGAACCAGTCAACTCTCACGATCCCCTCGTAGGGGAATATTACCTGGGGTCAGGTGAGACTATCTACAGCGATGCAAGCCGGGCAAGACTTAGCTCCAAGAGCGAGTTTTGTCCGGTATTTTTTTGTTTAGATTATTATATTGACTAATTTTAGGGCACTTGGTATCATAAAAACAGCCGTTCTCGCTAGATCTGTTGGTCTATAGGGGAGGGCAGGAGCCCAGCCGATATTGGAAGGAGCCACATCTCCTATGCCGCTAATTTTGGCGGGAATTTTCTGAAGCGACTCGAGGAAGGAGTCTGATCATGAAGATTCGAAACACTGGACCCCCGAGGGAGACCGTCGCCGAGCTGCGTCGCCGTACAGCCACGAAGGCCGCATGAACCGCCTGACCAGCGAGGTCGCCGATGAAGCTTCGATTCCACCTTTAGCTCGGCCAGAGTAATCGGGCCAACTGACCGGGCACTTAAGCGACTCAAGGCCCATCTCCAAAAATCCCAATATTCTTTTCTTCGAGCCCAATGGCTCAAAAAATGATCGCACAGCGATCCGGTGGCCTTCGGGCCAACCACCTGACCGGGCGAGACAAGCTTCACATAGTGAGTTTCGCCCGGTTTTCTTTTATAGATTTTATCCAAAAGTGATGAAGATTAGCTATAAAACTTAGTAGCTTGGGTCAGGGTAGAATTTTTTATAGTTATTGACAGAATTTACAAAATATTGTATGTTCAAATATGTATTGTACAATTTCACGAGTATATTTCCTATGGAAGTATACTCATTATAGTGAGACCAAAAGCCAAGGAGGTTTTTTAACCGAGTATCATTCGCCGGCTACCTTAGGTAGTCATTTTAGTCCCCATTCAGGGAGGAAGACATGCATCACATTCGTGGACCCTCGCGTCTGATGATGGGCGCCGCTCTGGCTCTGGTGGCCGTCATCATGCTGCTTGCTTGCGGCGCGATGGCCAGCCAGGTCAGTTACGCGAAGAACGACCTGTGGTATGCGGTCACCGACGGCACGGACATCGCCGTGGCGATCGCCAATCACATGGACACGACGGCGAACACTACGACCGTCGTCCTGAAGAAGATCAACGAGTCCTGTAACATGAGCGCACTGTGTGTGGCGGCTTCGGCCGGTGATGCCGTTGGGCTCTACTACAAGAGCTCCAGCGTCGTCAGCAATCTGGATCCGGTATATATCAAGATTCCCAGCTCACTGAGCGCACTGTGTGTGTCGGCTTCGGCCGGTGATGCCATCTGGGACTACTACCAGGTGACGATGAACAAGAGCTCCATCCTCGGCCATTACGGCGGCAGGGAAGACGTCCCGCCCGGCAATAGGCCTGGCCGCCTGATGGCGGCCTAACACCAAAACCGGCGGGTCTCAGCGAGCTATAAAAGGGGCAGACACTGCCCCAATTGAACCCAAAGATGGGACGCTCGCCAGGGGGCAGCGCGTGCGTTGCCCCCTCTTTTTATTACCTTGATTTTTATATTCACTTAGCATATAATATAGGCATAAACATTAAATTTTTAAGCGTTATGGCAGATAATAAAACAAAAATTTTGCTTATTGAGGACGAGGAAATGCTCGCCAATATGTATGAAGTAAAGTTTAACAACGAAGGCTTTGATTTGACCAAGGCTCTTGATGGAGCAGACGGTTTGGAAAAAGCCAAAACTATTCATCCGGATTTTATTTTACTTGATATTATTATGCCAAAGATGGATGGTTTTTCAGTTTTGAAATCTCTCAAGGAGGATGCCGCTACCAAAGATATTCCTGTAATGTTGTTGACCAACCTAGGGCAGGATGAGGATATTGAGCGTGGTAAAGAGTTGGGGTCAGTTGGCTATTTAGTCAAGGCAAATATTACCCCATCGGAAGTAGTGGCAGAAGTTAAAAAGAAAATGGCTAAATAATTATTTTATAAATTTGTAAATATGAATGATAAATTAGAAAGAAGTTTAATATTACTCAAACCCGATGCTATCAACAGAGGCTTGATAGGGGAAATACTACATCGTTTTGAAAGAACTGGACTCAAAATTGCCGGACTAAAACTTGTCCTGTCTGATCAAGATACTGCCCTCAAACATTATAGTGAAGATTTGGCAAAGAGACGCGGACAAAAAGTAAGAGATATGATGGTGGAGATGATTACTTCCGGACCAGTAGTAGCCATTGCTATCGAAGGCGTGGAGGCAGTGACCATTGTACGCAAGATGGTCGGAGAGACTGAGCCAAAAAGTGCGGCTCCAGGTACTATCAGAGGTGATTATGCTCACTTGTCTTTTTCTCATGCTGACAAAAGCAACAAAGCAGTTTTTAATCTCATTCACGCCTCTTCAAGCGTAGAAGAAGCTAAGATGGAGATAAGTTATTGGTTTCAGGATTTTGAATTATGTGATCATCAGCCTGATTATACTAGGCATACACTGTTGGAAAAATAATCTCTCGACGAGTTTTAAAATAATCAATTTAAAAAGAGCTAAGTCTAGCTCTTTTTTTGGTTTGTTTTTGACCCGTTAGAAATAATATTTCTAACGGGTTTTGCAATGATTTTTAAAAGATGTTATATTATAAATGTAGCTTCTTTTTAACATATGTAACTCTACAACATTATTGCCTTGGTGCTTTATATTGTCTTGGGCTGGGGCCTTTAGTCTGCGAGCACCACCCTTTTACAAAGGGGTTATACATATAAAAAAGCAAAGCTACAATAGTCATTAATTACTAAGGCACAAATTCATGCAACAAAATGGCTAGCAAAAAGGTGTTTTATTAGTTTTTCAAACTATAACAACGCCTTTTTGTTTTTACCCCGAGTTTAGGCCAGGGGTTTTTATAATTGACCAAAATTGCAAAGAGTGGTATTGTAAAATATATTTTGTTCATCCCGTGGCTTTATCAGCCACATATATTGGCCCAAACAAACACTGGAGGTTACTTGTGTCGAAACAAGCTGGGGCGACGATTGACGGACGCCGTTGGGTGCCTTTTCCCAACAATTTTTCATCGGTTGAACTGGTGGAAGAGCAGAGCTATGATGGAAGAGACTATGTCTCGACCGGTCGTCTGCGCAGAGCAGGCCAACCTTGGCCCATCTGGGATACGCGGACCCGTCTGGTCTATCTCGATCCTCATGGTGAGGGAAGACACTACCAGATCATCGGCGATGAGCTGATCAGGGCTCACCCTGTCAGGAGACTGATCAAGAAGATCGTCATGGCCTGCGCTAGTAGCAGGTAGTTTGGCCCAAGACCCTTTTCCGGGCGCCACTTTTGCATCATGTATGTCATCAGGCGCCCGCTTTATTTTTATTCAAAAAATTAAAAAACCGCCCCCTGCTATGAGGGGACGGTTGAAAAAAATAATTTATTTTATAGTTTGATTTTTTCTAAGTTTGTTTAGAGTTTTCAAACAAGAAGTGCAAACAGTCATTTTGCTGTTGCCAATTTTTTTGGATTGCAAATTCAGCTTCATGGTTCTCTTGCTAGCAATATTGGAATGACTGCGGGTATTAGCACTTAGTTTACCTCTATTACAAATTTCACATACTTTGGCCATATACTTTGAATTTCTATGTTAATTAGGCTATAATACTATTATTAAGCTTTGATTATGCTACCATCAATTTATAATTTTGTCAATAATATATGTTAATTTCCACATTATTTAGCGATCCAAAAATATTTTTAATAGTTATTTTATCTATTATATATGCTTTAACTATTCATGAGTTTGCTCATGCTTTGGCGGCTCATTATTTGGGAGACAATACCCCTAGTCAAAATGGTCGTTTGACTCTCAATCCTTTGGCTCATATGGAGTTTTTGGGTACCTTGATGCTCCTTTTCGCCGGTTTTGGTTGGGGCAAACCAGTACCGGTCAATACTTATAATCTTCGTTGGCGTCGTTGGGGAGATGCTTTTGTGTCACTGGCTGGTCCGCTTTCCAACTTTATTAATGTAGCTTTATTTATAATAATTGCTAATTTTTTGCTCAAGTTTTTGCCTATTGATAATCTAGTTTTTATATTTTTGTTTTATTTGATATTAGTCAATCTTATATTGGGAGTTTTTAATCTTATACCTATTCCACCACTTGATGGCTCCAAAGTGCTTTTTGCCTTTTTGCCAGCTCATTTTGACGAATTTAAGCGTAAATTTACTATAAATGGGCCTTGGATATTGATAGTTTTGATAATTTTGGATAATTTTATGAACATTAATATTTTTGGGCATATTTTTGACTTTTTTATCAATTTTATTTCTAGATTTATATAAAATACCCATTTTTGGTATTTTTAAAAGGTTTGTCAGGGGCTCTTGACAAATTTTTTATTTGTGCTATAATACAAAATCGTGATTAAAAAATATTTTTAGTCGCCCGATCATTTCCTAGTGAATACGCAACAAGTCTAAGCAACGGAAAATGGTATCCCCAAGTGGGATGTAGCGTCCAGCTAGTCTGGACAAAACCTGCCATGATGCAACGACGGGAGGATCCCAATGTCGATCCACATCCGCGGCCGTCCGGTCGCCACTTACACGAACTATTTCGTGCTCATGGGCAACACCTCCACGACCGACGTCCGCGGCCGGCGGCGCGGCAGCTAGACCTGGGCGCCAGCGCCCCGGCGGCTAGCTAGCCGCACCATGTAGCTCCACTTCGGAGCTACACAACCAGTCGAAAGGAGAAGCAGTGCTCTACTGGCTCCTTCCCGACGATTCGGGTGCGAACCCGGCGACTAAGCTCGTCGGAAACAGTTCGTGCCACAGGTGGTACCGCGCCGTTGAGGCCGGCGTATGGACCGAGCGCTACAGACAACCTTCGGCAGTTGCCGGAAAGGAGCGATGATGCTCTTCTGGACCCTGCCCGATGTTCCTGCCGAGGCGTCCGACGCGCCTCCGATGACCACGCCTGTCACCCCTGGGCTGGAGACCCAGTAAGGTGACGCGCTTCGGCCTGTCGCCAGCGTCTTCACGGGCTATACGCCCATCGCCAAGCTGGCCAATCAGGCTGCTGGCCCCCGCGGGGCACCCTCTGCACGCGATCTCAGTATCGCGCCCAGTGAGGTGCTTCCGCGGGGGCTCTTTTTTATTGTTTGTTTTTTTTGCTTATGTTATTATAAATATACTCGCGTGCTGGCTATCATAGTCAGCACATTTGTCTGTCATTGTGATACCATAAGGAGGATTCCCAATATGAATCGACGAAGACCCAGTGTCCAGATGCAGATGAAGATGGTCGCCAAGAAGGCTACCAAGAAGAAGACCGTCAAGAAGACGACGGCGAGCGAGGTGACGATCGCCTGACCCAGGCCGCATTGGCCTCACGTGGTCGTAGAGTGATCGACAGGCCCCCACGGCTTATGCTGCGGGGGCTCTTTTTATTGACAAGAATTTATTTTTAGTGTATTTTTTATAATTGTTTGTAAAAGTTCGTTGCATTTTTTCCTGGTCACAGGATTAATTTATAGATTTCACGCAACTTTTGCTCGACAACTTGCCTTGAACATGGAAATTGATTTGCCTTGTAAAGGAGTTAAAAAGCGTTAAGGGGGGTTGCGCTACCCGTAAGAGCATGAACAGCAGTGTATTCACACCTGCAGTTTTTCGAAGCGCCTCAATGAGGCAAAACTATTGTATCTGAGACAAGGAGAAGTCTAACCATGAAGCGAATCATCGCAATCACTTTAATGCTGGTTTGCCTCGCCTGGCTGACCGGCTGCAGCAACATGGACCAGACCACGGCTCCGGAGACCTCGATCGTCGATCAGGTCAACGCGACCAACCAGAGCGGCGGCTTCGAGGATGTCATGAACGTGGCCTCTCGGAGTGCGGAGGACAGTTCGACCTGGCAGGGTATTCAGTCCGTTCTGAAAACTGCCGATCCTGACACAATCATTCTGACTCGCTCCCGTTCGCCCTACGGTTACGCCACTGGCTACTGGGCAGTGATGTTTTACCAGAAGGTCTATCCTTCTGGCGAAGCTCGGGGCTACCAGCTACCTTTCACCGTGACCACCAGCGATGTCAATGGCTGGACTCTCGTCGACAGTGGTTTAGGGGCTGTCTACAGCACTGAGCCGGGCTATCCTTGGGGCTACACGGGAGAATCGAATGGTGTGCCATTCGGTGATCACGTCAAGATCGGAGGGGATTACCCGACCTGGACTACTCGCGGCGAGTACGCCTGGTTTGAAGTGCGCAACAACACTCAGTTCGGCACGCCTCCGACCTTTGTCGGAGCCTGGGATGAGGACAATATCAAGGTCCGCGATGTCTACAACGGCGACATCACCGACTACGTCCTGATCGACTAGTCAGGTCTCTCATTAGGGCCTGAAACCCGCCCCTCCTCCAAAGATTCACAAAATCTAAGGGGGAGGGGTATTAATTTTGGCTATTATTCTTGACTTATATATTTTTTTATGCTATTTTATTGGGGACTTTTCCCGCGTAGCGGGATCCCGCTACGCGGGAAGAACAGTCGTATTTTTTATTTTTTAAGTTAAATATGCCAACAGTAAATCAATTAATCAAAAAACCTAGAAAACAGCAAAAGGCCAAGGGCACTACCCCGGCTTTAAAAACTGTTTTAAATAGTTTGAAAAGAAGAAAAAGAGAAATGCCACAAGGCTCTCCTTTTAAACGTGGAGTATGTTTAAAAGTTACTACCACAACACCTAAGAAACCAAACTCAGCTCTTCGAAAAATTGCCAGGGTTAGATTGTCAAATGGTATGGAAGTGACTGCTTATATTCCAGGTGAAGGCCACAATTTGCAGGAGCACAGTATTGTTATGATTCGCGGCGGTAGGGTAAAAGATTTGCCAGGTGTCCGTTATCATATTGTTCGTGGTATTTTTGATACTCAGGGCGTAGCCAATAGAAAGCAAGGTCGCTCAATTTATGGCGCCAAAAGAGAAAGAGCAGCTAAAAAATAAATTAATATTTTGATAAAATCATTATAAAATTATGAGAGGAAAACCAGCACCAAAAAGACCTATCAATCCAGATCCAAAATTTCAGAGATTAGATATTGCCAAGCTGATAAACAAGATCATGGAACGTGGTAAAAAAACCACAGCTCAAAAAGTAGTTTATGGAGCTTTTGAACATATATCAAAAAAAACCAAACAAGACCCTATAGCTATTTATGATGCTGCTATTAGAAATATTTCCCCAAACCTAGAAGTAAAAGGTAAGCGTATTGGTGGCGCTAACTATCAAGTACCAATAGTAGTGACTGGCGATAGAAAAATGACTTTAGCACATCGTTGGCTCATTGAAGCTGCCAAAGCTAGAAAAGGAGCTTCCATGGCTGTCCGCTTAGGTGAAGAGCTTATTGCTGCTGCCGGCGGTGAGGGTGCTGCTATGAAAAAACGTGAAGATGTGCAACGTATGGCCGAATCAAACAAAGCTTTTGCTCACTTCGCCTAAACAGTTATTAATTTAAATATTAGGCGCTTTAGCCGCCTTTTATTTTTTAAAAAATCTAAGTTGTAAACAAAACTATGCCTCGACATCCACTTGAAAAAATAAGAAACATTGGAATTATTGCTCATATTGATGCTGGTAAGACTACCGTGACGGAGCGTATTCTTTTTTATACAGGAAAAAAACATAAAATCGGTGAAGTCCATGAAGGGCAAGCTGAAATGGATTGGATGGAACAGGAAAAGGAAAGAGGTATTACCATTACTTCTGCCGCGACTACTTGTTTTTGGAATTTACCTGACTGGTTGGGTGGTGACAAAGCCAATATCAATATTATTGATACCCCAGGTCACGTAGATTTTACTGTAGAAGTAGAAAGATCATTGCGCGTGCTTGATGGTGGTGTGATTGTTTTTGATGGAGTAGCTGGAGTAGAACCACAGTCGGAGACTGTCTGGAGACAGGCTGACAAATATCATGTGCCCCGCCTAGCCTTTGTAAACAAGATGGATAGAATGGGTGCGGATTTTTATTATGATTTAAAAACTATTCATGATAGATTGACAAAATCTGCCCATCCAATGCAGTTGCCAATTGGAGCAGCTGAAACTTTTGAAGGCATTATCAATCTTTTAGAAAGAGAAGCTTGGTATTATCTTGATGAAGACGGTAAACAATTTGAAAAACGTGAAGTACCAGCTGACATGAAAGATAAGGTAGAAGAATTCCGTGGAAAACTTATTGAAGCGATTGTAGAAAACGATGAAGCCTTGATGGAAAAATATCTTGGCGGAGAAGAACCAGCTATTGAAGATTTGAAAAAAGTTTTGAGACAGGCCGTTATTGGCAACAAGATTGTGCCAGTTTTTGTCGGTTCAGCTTTAAAAAACAAAGGAGTTCAGTTTTTGCTAGATGCCATTGTTGCGTATTTACCATCTCCACTTGATGTACCAGAAATTGTCGGACACGAACCAAGAAATGAAGAAAATCATATCACGGTCTTGGCTAAAGATGAGGATCCTTTTGTAGGTTTGGCTTTTAAAGTGGCGACTGATCCTTATGTTGGTAAACTGACTTTTGTAAGAGTTTATTCTGGTACATTAAAATCCGGCTCTTATGTTTTTAATGCCAATACCGAGAAAAGAGAGAGGATTGGAAGAATTCTTAGAATGCACGCCAACTCTCGTGAAGAAGTATCTGAAATATTTACTGGTGATATCGTAGCTGTTGTTGGCCTAAAAGATACAACTACTGGTCAGACTCTTTGTGATGAAAAAAGAGAAGTAGTCCTTGAAAGTATGGATTTCCCAGAACCAGTTATTCATGTGGCAGTTGAACCAAAAACCAAAGCTGATCAAGAAAAGATGGGTATGGCTCTGGCAAAATTAGCCGAAGAAGACCCAACCTTTACTGTCCGATCAGATGAAGAAACAAATCAAACTATTATTGGTGGTATGGGAGAGCTTCATTTGGATATTATTGTGGATCGTATGAAGCGTGAGTTTTCGGTTGAGGCCAATGTCGGTGCCCCACAAGTCGCTTACAAAGAAACCATTACGGCTACTGCCGAGGCAGAAGGAAAATATATCAAACAATCTGGTGGTCGTGGTCAGTATGGTCATTGTTGGTTGAGATTGGAACCACTTGAAAGAGGTACTGGATTTGAGTTTGAAGAAGAAATCAAAGGTGGCGTTATTCCAAAAGAATATATTCCGGCTATTGAAAAAGGTATCAAAGAAACCATGGACAACGGAATATTGGCTGGTTATCAAATACAAGATGTTAAAGTAGCTGTTTATGATGGAAGTTACCATGATGTTGACTCTTCTGAAGCTGCTTTTAAAGTAGCTGGTTCAATGGCTTTTAAAGAAGCTTTCAAAAAAGCTACCCCGGTTATTTTAGAGCCAGTCATGGCGGTAGAAGTAGTCACTCCCGAACAATACATGGGCGATGTGATTGGTGATTTGAATTCCAAGAGAGGACAGGTTCATGAAATGAGCGATAGAGCTGGTGCCAAGGTTATTGATGCCGAAGTGCCACTATCTGAGATGTTTGGTTATGCTACCGCTCTAAGATCTATGACTCAGGGACGAGCTAGTTATTCTATGGAGTTCAAAAAATATGCTCAGGTGCCTCACAATGTTGCTGAAGAGATAATTAAGAAAAATTAGATTATATAAATTTACCCAGTTCTTCGTGCTTTGCCTATCGGTAGGCAGGAAGGACTGGGTTTTTTGTTTACCGCGTTAGAAAAAATTTTTCTAACGCGGTTTGACAGAAAAATATTTTATTGCTAATTTATAGCCAGTTTAGTTCTGTCCAGAGGTATATGGCACAAACGAGGAGGCTAGTCATGCAGGCAAGCAAGATTCATCGGGTCGGGGATGTGGAAATTTTCCATTTTTCTGACATGTCGTCAGCAGACGGGCGTGGCCTGGTTCAGCAGGCTATCAATGCTAGGCGTAATGCCTATGCTCCGTATTCCGGTTTCAAGGTGGGCTGTGCTCTGGTCAGTCAGAGTAACGTCGTTTTTTACGGATGCAATGTGGAGTACGCCCACTACAAAGTCACTCATGCCGAGCGTTCAGCTCTAGCGGCCATGGTAGTCAGCGGACAACTCAATATTAGGATGTTGGTTTTGGCTGGTGCGACTGCTGATCGTGAGTTCAATCTGACACCCAAAGACATTGATCTGGGCAAGATTAATGTCAGTAGTATGGTCACATCATGTGGCGATTGTCGTCAGATTATCAGCGAGCACTGCAACGGCGACAATAGAGTGCCGATTCTGTCGGTCAACACCGAGGGCTTTGTTTTTCGGGCAAGTATCGGGGTGCTTTTGCCTCATGTTTTCACCCTCAGGTGAGGATTCGGTCGGGAGCGGGCATCAGTCCGCTCCTTTTTTGTTACTTTTATTTTATTTTTTCGTTGTATATTATAGCTAATTAAAATATATGTTTATGCTAAAAAGAAAAATAAAAATATGGCTAAGAGGCTGGGATTTTTTTGCTGAAAGTAATTTTGAAAAGTATTACAAAAAGTCTTTACTCAAAAATTAAAATAAAAAAGAAACCCCGCCTCACGCTTGATAGCGTTCGGCGGGGCGAGACTCAGGCCATTTTTTGCTGATTGCAGTGTTCATAGCCGCAAGCGGCCATATTGATGATTTGTCTCAATACATTCTCAGATACAGGAAGATCATTCCAATTGATGTGACATTGCTGGATCTCCTCCATGATGCAGCTCAGTTTTTCCGCGTCATCAAAATTCAGCGGTGTGTACTCATTTTTGGCCAGGATGGCCTGAAGTTCACGTCTCACCTGGTTTTTGTGACAGACGCGCATCAGCGTCTGCATGTCGACTTGGGTCGTGCCAATTTGTGGCCAGCAAGCACCGGCCTTTATCTGGCACAGACACTGTACCAAGATACGAAACACAAACCCGGGATGAGAATTTTCGTTGAGCTGAGCCACGTATTGGCGTAGCTCAATCAGTGACAAAAGCTGAAATTCAAGTGGCATGAACTCACTCCTTTGAGTCTGAGGTTATCAATTGACAGGGAACATTACAGAGAGTTATCATAGTATATTGTATAGTTTTTGTCAACTAATAAAAGTTATTTTATTTAAGATATCTTCAAATATAAAACCACCCAATCTTCCGTGAAGTAGGTGGTTTTAGGTTGTTGGTAACATGTTTAGGCCTTTCTCCTTAGGGTAGCCAGGATAATAATTCAGCGTTGGTTGTGCCGATTTCTTGGAAATCATTTATTATATTTTCTCGGCGCATTTGCATAGCGTACAGGATAATTTTTTCTATCTGTACTGGATTAGTTATTTTTTTGATACGAATTTCTCGGATTTGCCTTGTCAGGCCTTCGATTAAACATTGTTTTTGTTTTATGCCCAGCATGGTTTCACCTCCTCAGGTGTGGGTGGTGGAAAGAACTAATTTTATTATATATTTTTTTAAAAATAAAATAAAGACCGGTAAATAATTACCGGGCCTTATTATATCCCTCCCAAATCTATAATTTTTTATAGACTTAGGAGGGGGCCTATTCGAGATAGGTCTTTGAAAGGTGGGATCCTGGCGGGTGTTGGTGTTGTGTTCAGATCTTTAGAGGTGCAGGGAGTAGATCATCCCTGCGATCATGGCGGACAGGAGAATCAGGGTCGGGCCGACCATGGTGCAGAGCATCAGGTAGGAGACCTTGGCCGCGGCTCGGGGAGCCTGCTTGCAGAGGCAGTAAGCCAGTACCAACATGGCGTTTCCTTCCTTGGATGGGTTGAGCTGTACCAGGAGTATTTTTCCAGGCACAAATTTGGAGGAGAGATGTCTAGCTTTTGGCCGAAGCCAGCTTAGACCAGATAATTAGGCTGAAATTGTTGAGTAGAGACCCAATAAAATCTAGCTAGTTTATCTGCTCTCCAACCTCCAAGTTTGTACCTGGGAAATCCCACTTTTAAAGAACTTTTTATAGTAATGTAATATTATATCACATATTTATTATTTTGTCAATAGAAAAAAGCAACCTTCGAGGTTAAATCTAACCTCGAAGGTTAGATTAAAATTTGACAAAAGCCTTAATTTTACTATAAAATACTAGCACTTTAATCAGTAAAAAGTTAAAAAGTTCAAAGTTAAAAAGTAGAAAAAATGACTTTAAATTTTATAACTTTCAAACTTTAAACTGAAAATATATGCCAAATTACAAACAAATAGACAAAGTTTTGGAACTAGCGGCCAAAACCGGTGACAAAGTTATTGTTTTGTCAGACAACCATGAACCCTATGTAATCATGACCGTCAAAGAATATGAGGCTTTGTTGGCTGGTCCGTCATCAGTCAAAGGATTGTCTGAAGACGAGCTTTTGGACAAGATAAATCGTGACATTGCCGTCTGGAAAGCTTCTCAAGAGCACTTAGATGACTATAGCCTGGAAAATTTCCGTGTGGACACTCTAAGAAAGGATGAAAAAAAGCCAGAAAATACTGATGACAAAACTACTGTTGATAAGTCAGCAGTGGGTGATGATGATAGGTATTATATAGAGCCAGTTGACTAGTTTTTTTGCTAATATTAGTCAATATAACAAAAAAATAGATATACTGCGCTTAGGGGCTTGCCAAAATCAAAAAACAGTGCTATAATCTGTGTGTTTTAAATAACGATAATTAAGTAATTTTAATCAAGATAGCTGGCTCACAAACCCCACATTTTTGCGGGGGGCTATCATAGGAGAAAGAATAAAAATGGCAGAAGCTTTTAAAAGAGAAAAGCCACACATAAATGTGGGTACTATTGGTCACGTAGACCACGGTAAAACTACCCTGACTGCCGCCATTTTGAAGGTATTAGCCGCTCATGGTGGTGTTGCTCAGCAAAAGGACGTTGATCAGATTGATAATGCTCCTGAAGAAAGAGAACGTGGTATTACTATTGCCACTGCTCATGTTGAGTATGAGTCAGAAAAAAGACATTACGCTCACGTAGACTGTCCAGGTCACGCTGACTATGTCAAAAACATGATTACTGGTGCCGCTCAGATGGATGGTGCTATTTTGGTAGTATCAGCTGCTGATGGTCCAATGCCTCAGACTAGAGAACATATTTTACTTGCTCGTCAGGTTGGTGTCCCATACATTGTTGTATTTTTGAACAAAATGGACCAAGTTGATGATCCAGAACTCGTAGATCTAGTTGAGGAAGAAATTAGAGATTTGTTAAAGAAATATGAATTCCCAGGCGATGAAACTCCAATTATCAGAGGTACCGCTTTGAAAGCCTTGGAAAATCCATCAGGTGATGATTCAAAACCAATTTTGGATTTGATCAAATCTTTGGATGAGTATATCCCAGAACCAAAACGTGATACTGAACACGCATTCTTAATGCCTATTGAAGACATCTTTTCAATTGAAGGTCGTGGTACTGTAGTTACCGGACGTATTGAAAGAGGAGTTGTCAAACTAAATGACGAAGTTGAAATGGTCGGTCTACAAGACACTAGCAAGACTGTTGTTACTGGTATTGAGATGTTTAATAAGCAGTTGGAAGAAGGTAGGGCAGGAGACAATGCTGGAATTTTGTTACGTGGTACCAAAAAAGATGAAATACAACGTGGACAAGTTTTGGCCAAACCAGGTTCTATCACTCCTCACACTGAATTTGAAGCTGAAGCTTATATCTTGAGTAAAGAAGAAGGTGGACGTCACACTCCATTTTTCAAAGGATACAAGCCACAGTTTTATATCCGTACTACTGATGTAACCGGTGAAGTTGAATTACCAGAAGGTACTGAGATGGTTATGCCAGGAGATACTATCAATTTGAAGATCAAATTGATAGCTCCAGTAGCTTTGGAAGAAAAATCCAAGTTTGCTATCCGCGAAGGCGGACGTACTGTTGGTGCTGCTGTAGTAACCAAAATTTTAAAGTAAATTTATTTTCCCAGCCCCTCGCGAGGGGCTGGGTTATAAAATTGTCCATTTAAGTAAATTTAATTCGTACAAATTAAATGTCAGCCAAAGATAAAGAAGTAAAAGAAGAAATTCAGTCTAGGATTCGTATCAAAATCAGAGCCTATGACCACAAAATCATTGATCAGTCTACCAAGACTATTATTGATACTGTTGATCGTAGTGGTGCAAAAGTGATTGGTCCTATCCCACTGCCAACTGAAAAGAAAAAGTTTACAGTGCTTAGATCAACTTTTGTCCACAAAGATGCTCGTGACCAATATGAAATGAGGGTTCATAAGAGGCTGCTGGATATAATCAACCCAACCTCACAGACTATTGATGCTTTGCAAAATTTGAATTTGCCAGCTGGTGTAGATTTAGAAATAAAAATGTAACCCCTCGACTTCGCTCGGGGTGTAACGAAATTAAGAAAATTATATTTGTCCGTGCAACCCTATTATTAAGGAAGTACACAGATAGATATAGTGTTCTAGAAGGATTAAAAATCGCAAAATAAACAAATCAGACAATTTACTATCATTTTGTATAGTAGTCGCGATTTTGTCCTTAAATTTTTTGAGAATAAAGTCGCGATTTTATTTAACAAAGATTAAATTATATGGCCAAGTTTATTTTAGGAAAAAAATTGAATATGAGCCAAAAGTTTAGCCAAGACGGCCGTGTTGTCCCAGTCACTGTAGTAGAAGCTGGACCATGTACAGTTGTCCAGGTAAAAGGTGAAAAGGACGGCTATCAAGCTGTTCAGTTAGGCTTTGGCACCAAGAAAAAAGCAAATAAACCAATGGCAGGTCATCTAAAAGGTTTAAATACTTTTAGATACTTGAAAGAATTTAGGTTAGAAAATGCAGAAGGTTTTGAAAGAGGCAAAGTAATAGATCTTACTAGCTTTGAAGCTGGTGATAAATTGAAAATTACTTCTACATCCAAAGGAAAAGGCTTCCAAGGCGTTGTTAAGCGTCATGGTTTTCACGGTTCACCAGCTAGTCATGGTCATAAAGACCAATTGAGGATGCCAGGTTCTATCGGCGCCACTGATTCAGCTAGAGTTTTTAAAGGTACTCGTATGGGTGGTCGTATGGGTGGTGATACAGTGACCGTAGCTAATCTAGAGTTGGTAGAAGTAGATAATGATAAAAACCTTTTATATATAAAAGGAGCAGTTCCAGGTGGAAGAAATGCTTTAGTATTTATTTTAGCTGATGGTGATATCAAATTTGCAGAATCAAAGGCTGTCAAAGAAGAAGTTAAAGAACAGCCAGTTGAGGCTAAACAGGATAGTGAAGTCAAAGAAGATAAACTAGCTGAGGATAAACCAAAAGAAGTAAAATCAGAAACCCCGAGCAAGACCGAAGGGGAAGAACCAAAGGCCGAAGAAGAACCTTCAACTAAAATTCAGGCTGATAATATAGCAGAAAATAAAGAATCAAAGACCCTGAGCGAAGTCGAGGGGGAAAAGAAATAATCCTTCAATAAATTCAGGATAATAATATGGCAGATATTAAAGTAAAATTATACGATTTCAAAGGAAAAGAAGTTGGTACCGAGTCACTTGATCCAGCATTGTTTGGATTAGAATTGGATCCGGTTTTGGTTCAGGAAGTGGTAATTGCCCAAGAGAAAAACGCTCGTCAGGTTTTGGCTCATACCAAAGGTAGAGCTGAAGTCAGAGGTGGTGGTAAAAAACCATGGCGTCAAAAAGGCACTGGTCGTGCTCGTCACGGTTCTATCCGTTCCCCGTTGTGGGTAGGTGGTGGTATCACTTTTGGTCCTACTAAAGAACGTAATTTTTCCGTCAAAGTGAATAAGAAAGTAAAAAGCAAAGCTTTGGCAATGGTTTTATCTGATAAGGTAAAAAATGAAAAATTAGTTTTGGTAGATTCATATAATTTACCAGAAGCCAAGACCAAGAGTCTGAAATCTTCCTTGGATGCACTGCCTATCAAAGGAAAATCAGTATTAGTAATTACCAAAAACGCTCAGGAAAATTTAGTTAAGGCTGCTAAGAATTTGACTAAAGTAGACACTATCAATTTTGGCAGTTTAAATGTTGTTGATTTGTTAAAAAGAGAATATTTGATTGTTAATAAGGAGCTACTAAAAAAAGTGGTTGAGCATTACAAGAAATAATATGGGATTATTTAATAAAAAAAATACCGAAGCCAAAAAAGAGGCTGATAAAAAACCAGAAAAAAAGACGGTTGTCAAAAAAAGTGACAATGTCAAAAAAGATATTGGTAAAGTAGCTAGGGCTGTTGACAATAAAGTTGCCAAGGCTGCCTATCGTGTACTTATTAAACCCGTTATTTCTGAAAAAGCTACTATTGGTGCATCTTTAAACAAATATACTTTTGAAGTAGCCGGATTTTCCAACAAAGTACAAATAAAAAAAGCAATTGAAGAAGCTTATGGAGTAATTCCGGTAAGCGTAAATATTGTTAATCAAAAAGGTAAGAGTGTCCGCTTTGGTCGAAAATTTGGTCGCAAAAGTGACACAAAAAAAGCTATTGTTACTTTGAAAAAAGGTGACAGTATCAAGCTTTATGAAGGAATTTAATATATCTAATCATGCCAATTAAAGTTTACAAACCAACCACTCCAGCTCGTCGTAGGACTAGCGTAGTAATCAATAAGGAATTATCCAAGAAACGTCCTGAGAGATATTTGGTTACCAAAAGAAAAAAATATTCTGGACGTAACAACCAGGGCAAAATTTCAGTTAGGCACAAAGGCGGCGGAGCCAAAAGGATGATTAGATTGGTTGATTTCAAGAGAGAAAAATTTGATATGCCAGCCAAAGTAGAACATTTGGAGTATGACCCAAACAGAAATGCTAATATTGCCTTGGTGCTTTATCCAGATGGCGAAAGAAGATATATTTTAGCCCCCGATGGTTTGAAAGTCGGCGATAAAGTAATCTCTTCACAAAAGAAAATTAGTATCAAAATAGGTAATAGATTAAATTTGAAAAATATACCAACTGGTACGACTGTCTATAATGTAGAAATGTCACCAGCCAAAGGCGGTCAGTTGGCTAGAAGCGCTGGTAATGGATTGGTGCTGATGGCTATTTTTGAAGGCAAAGCACAACTCAAAATGCCAAGTGGTGAGGTCAGATTTGTATCGGCAGACTGTATGGCCACTATTGGTGTGCCGAGTAATCCAGAAGCCAGAAATGTAAGAGTAGGTAAAGCTGGACGTAAACGTCATATGGGTATCAAACCAACTGTTCGTGGTAAGGTTATGAATCCGGTAGATCACCCTCATGGTGGTGGTGAAGGAAGTAACCCAATTGGTATGAAACATCCTAAAACCTACAAAGGTAAACCAGCCTATGGTGTCAAGACAAGAAAGAAAAATAGGCTTTCCGATCATTTAATTGTAAAACGTCGTCCATCAAAGACTCGTAGAAAAGTAAATTAAATAAGTTATGTCAAGAAGTTTAAAAAAAGGACCATTTACTGATCCCAAATTGCTCAAAAAATTAGAGGGCAAAAAACCAGAAAGCACTAAACCAATTAAAACTTGGTCAAGGTCTTCAGTTATTACTCCTGAGATGGTAGGTTTTACTTTCGCAGTCCATAATGGCAAGGATCATATAAATGTTTATGTAATAGAAAATATGGTCGGTCATCATTTGGGAGAATTTTCTCCAACCAGAAAATTTATTTCTCATGGTGGTAAAATGGCAAAGACACAGTCCAAGGCCAAATAAAATAATTTTAAAAAAGACAATATACAAATATGGTTGAAGTAAAAGCAAAATTGAAACATGTCAGGATTTCACCAAAGAAAATGCGTTTGGTGGCTGATCTTGTACGTGGCTTAACTGTCACTGAAGCTTTTGAGAAATTACCGGTTACATTTAAAAGATCAGCTCCTATAATCAGTAAGCTTCTAAAATCAGCAGTAGCCAACGCTATTGATAGATACGATGTAAAGGAAGAAGATTTACGTATCAAAAGCATCATTGTAAATCAAGGTGTTGATTTGAAACGTTGGAAGCCAGCGGCTTTTGGACGCGCTCATCCATATAAAAAACATTCTTCTCATGTAGAGATTATGCTTGTCACCAAAGAAGGTGTCAAAGCAACTCTAAAAGACAAAAAGAAAGAAGAAGTTGAGACTGTTGATCTGACAAAAACTGATAAGAAACCAACAACTAAAGTTGATAATAAAAAGAGCGCCAAGCCAAAAGAAGAAAAGAAATCATTCAAAGAAACCAAAATGGGTAAGGCCAAAGATAATAGTAAAGTAAAAAAAGGTTAATAGTATGGGAAAAAAAATAAATCCAACAGTATTTCGTCTGGGCATGAGTGAGAAATGGAGATCTCGCTGGTATGCTGGTCGTGATTTTGCCAAATTTTTGGAAGAGGATATTACTATCAGAAAGTTTTTGAAGGTTACTTTGAGAGATGCCTCTATTGACCGTATTGATATAGAAAGAAACCGTGGAGAACTCACTATCAATGTCTCAGCTGCCAAGCCAGGGTTAATAATCGGACGTGGCGGTAGTGGTATTGAAGATTTGAAGAAAAAGATCAGAGACAAATTTTTGGACAAGAATATTAAATTAAATATCAACATTACTGAAGTTTCTGTACCAAATCTATCAGCCAACGTAGTGGTAGATTCTATCAGAAATGATATTGAAAAACGTATACCATTCCGTAGAGTAATGAAGCAAAATATTGACAAAGTCATGAAAGCCGGAGCTAAAGGAGTAAAAATCATGGTAGCCGGAAGGTTGAATGGTGTTGATATTGCCAGAAGAGAAAAATTGGTAGATGGAAAAATTCCTCTTCAGACTTTGAGATCAAACATTGATTATAGTCGTGGTGTAGCCAGGACTATGTATGGAGCAATTGGTATTAAAGTATGGATTTATAAAGGGGAATACTTTGACAAAAAAGCAAAGACAGACTCTAAGGTCAAAGTGCCTACCAAGAGCGCCAAGCTTTTTGGGGCAAAATTTGAAGTTCAATCTATGGAAAAGCCTGGCGTAAGGAAAAGCAAAGAAAAGAAATAATTTTAGAGTAATTTTAGTATAATTATGTTAGCACCAAAGAAAGTAAAACACAGAAAATGGCAAAGAGGAGACAAGGTCAAGGGCAAAGCAACGCGAATGACCAAGGTTTCTTTTGGCGAATACGGATTAAAGAGCTTGACTACTGGTTGGGTTACAGCCCGTCAAATTGAATCTGCCCGTCGTGCCATGGTAGGTCATATCCAACGTGGTGGAGAAATATATATTCGCATTTTTCCAGACAAGCCTATTACGGCCAAAGGTAATGAAATGCCAATGGGTAAAGGTAAAGGCGCAGTTGACCATTATATTGCTGTAGTCAAACCAGGTACTGTTATGTTTGAGATGAAAGGTGTTGATGAGGCCACTGCTCGTAGAGCAATGCAATTGGCTGGTTATAAATTGTCGGTCAAGACTAAATTTGTAAGCAAAGAATTAATATAAAATCATGAATCCCGTTAGAAATTTATGTTTACTGGCGGGGCTAAAAATAAAGGACAAAGAGTTAATTTCACTATAATTTCTAACAGGATGAAAATCAAAGAATTAAGAAAATTGGATAATGCTAAGCTAAATGAAAAATTAGCAGAGCTGCGCAACAAAACCCGTGAGTTTAGATTTTCTATTGCCAACAATCAATTGAAAAAAGTCAGAGATTTGAGGGTTGCCAAACAAGATATTGCCAAGATTTTGACTGTTTTAAATGAAAAAAGGTTGGGTAAAAATGTTGCTCCAGCCAAAGAAGAAGTGTCAGAGGAAAAGAAATAATATTTTAAGATATGGATAAAAAAATAACTAAAAGAAAGCTGGAAGGAGAGATAATGAGTGACAAGATGGACAAAACTGTCGTAGTGCTTGTCACCAGTATCAAAACTCACAGTAAGTATAAAAAACAATATAAGTCATCCAAGAAATACAAGGCTCATGATGAAAAAAATGAGTACAAAACAGGTGATAAAGTTGTGATAGAAGAATGTCGTCCACTTTCCAAAGACAAAAGATGGCGTGTTATTAAAAAAGTAAAATAACAATACTGATATGATTCAAGAGAGATCCATGTTAAAGGTTGCTGATAATTCTGGTGCAAAATTGGTACAGTGCATCAGGGTTTTAGGTGGTTATAAAAAAAGATATGCCCGTATTGGTGATCTAATTACTATTACTGTGAAATCCGCTCAGCCACATAGCGCCGTCAAAAAAGGTCAGGTTTTACACGCAGTGATTGTCAGACAGAGAAAAGAAATACGTCGTCCTAGCGGTATTTATATCCGTTTTGATGATAACGCTGTAGTTATTGTAGATAAAAAAAATAAAGAGCTAAAAGGAACTCGTATTTTTGGACCAGTTGCTCGTGAATTAAGAGCCAAAGGATATACCAAACTTATTTCCTTGGCACCGGAGGTATTATAAAAATATGGATATCAAGATAAAAGTAAATGATAAAGTACAAGTAACTACCGGCAAAGACAAAGGTAAAACCGGCAAGGTTATTCAAATTTTGCCAGAAATGAAAAAGATTGTCGTTGAAGGTATAAATGTAATGTACAAACATATTCGTTCTCAAAAAAAAGGAGAAAAAGGTCAACGTATTCAGTTTAATGGCCCTCTTGATTTGAGCAATATAATGTTGATTTGTCCAAAGTGCAACAAAGCCTCCAAAGTAGGCGTAAAACTTGGTGAAAACAGAAAAGCCAAGGCTAGATTTTGTAAAAAATGTAAAGAAGTAATTGATTAATTTGATATATGGCTTATTTAAAAGAAAAATATAACAAAGAGATCAGAAGTGAACTCAAAAATACTCTAGGCCTAAAAAATATTATGGCTGTGCCTAAGGTAGAAAAGGTAGTTCTCAATATTGGTATTGGACGTGCTACTCAAGATAAGCAATGGATTGATATTGCCACTTCTATTTTGGAAAGAATCTCTGGACAAAAACCAATTAAAAATAAGGCTCGCAAGGCTATCTCCAACTTTAAAGTTCGTGAAGGAATGGTAGTTGGCACTAAAGTAACTTTACGTGGAGACAGAATGTATGATTTTTTAGAAAGACTGGTCAACATTACCTTGCCTAGAATTAGAGATTTCTATGGTTTGGATTTGAAAAAAGGTTTTGATAATCACGGTAACTATACCATTGGTTTTAAAGAACACATTGTTTTTCCGGAAATTAGTATGGATGATGTAGATAGAACTCATGGTATGGAACTGACAGTAGTCAGTAACGCTAAAAATAATCAGGATAATCTAGCGCTATTGAGAGCCTTGGGATTTCCTTTTAAAAAAGATAAGAAAAAATAATCACTATGGCAACAGAAGCACAAATTGTAAAATCCAAAAAAAAGCCAAAATATTCTACACGTGTCGTCAGACGCTGTTGGCGATGTGGTAAACAACGTTCTTATATGAGAAAATTTGATTTATGCCGTATTTGTTTTAGAGAGTTGGCTGACAAGGGAGAAATCCCAGGTATTAAAAAATCAAGTTGGTAATTAATTTAAATAAAATAACATGACAGATCCTATTGCAGACATGCTAACAAGAATCAGGAATGCCGTGGCAGTCAAAAAGCCAGAGGTGGTTTTGCCTTACTCAAATTTGAAATTTAATGTTGCCAAAATTTTAGAATCAGAAAATTATATTGGCAAAGTATCCAAAGTAAAAAACGGCAAATTTGATGAGTTAAATATTGAATTAAAATATACCAATCATGGCCCGACTATTCGTCACATCAAAAAGATTTCTAAGCCGGGACAACGTATTTATGCTTCTGGTAAAGAATTGCCACATGTATTAAACGGTTATGGTATCGCTATACTATCAACTTCCAAAGGTATTATGACCAACAAAGAAGCTAGACGCCAAAATATTGGTGGAGAATTAATGTGTGAAATATGGTAGTAAAAAGTTCTAAGTTAAAAGTTCAAAGATTTGTATAATATGAACTTGAAACTTTAAACTTTAAACTTTAAACTAAATTTTATGTCAAGAGTAGGAAAAAAACCAATTGAAATAACCAAAGGTGTAGAAGTAAAGGTTAGCACCAATGATTTGGGTAATGCCCAAGTAGCAATCAAGGGCCCAAAGGGCAACTTGAGTGTTGATTTGCCAAAAGGCGTTTCAGTCAAATCAGAAAATGACCAGATAATTTTTTCTGTAAACAATCCTGATTCCGGACAAGAAAAAGCTCTTTGGGGCCTGAGTCGTACTTTGGTACAAAATGCAGTATTAGGAGTTACTGAAGGTTTTTCTAAAGAACTGGAAATAAATGGAGTTGGTTTCAAGGTGGCTTTGCAGGGTAAAAATCTTGTTTTAAATGTAGGCTTTTCTCACCCGGTAAATTATCCGTTGCCAGAAAGGATTAGTGCCGAAGTAGAGAAAAACCGGATTAAAATTATTGGAATTGATAAACAGTTAGTTGGGCAGACTGCGGCAGAAATCAGATCAATTAAAAAACCAGAACCTTATAAAGGAAAGGGTATAAAGTATGTTGACGAGCAAATCAGAAGAAAAGCTGGTAAGGTTGTCAAATCATAATATTCCCTATAGAAATTAGATGATAGACAACGGGAGTAATAAATTAGGAAAAGTATATTTAGATAATATATAAAGAACAATTAGATATTTTACAAAAGTAATTTCTAACGGGATGAAAGATAAAGCCAAATTAAAAAAAGATAAATTTATCAGAAGACAGCGTCGTACTCGTGTCAAAATGACAGGTACTCCAGAAAAACCACGATTGTCAGTTTTTAGAAGTTTGATGCACATTAGTGCTCAAGCTATTGATGATATAGCTGGCAAGACTTTGACGGCTATCAGTGATAAAGAAATCAAGGCCAAGGGTAATAAGACTGAAAAAGCTGCTTTGGTAGGTGAAGCTATTGGCAAAAAATTGATGGACAAAAAAATTGATAAAATAGTTTTTGATAAAGGTGCTTATAAATATCATGGTAGAGTCAAGGCTCTAGCTGAAGGCATCAGAAAATCAGGTGTAAAATTTTAAAATATGGTAGATGATAAATCAAAGACCCCGAGTAAAGTCGAGGGTAATCAAACAATAGAAAAAAAGAGTCAGCCTGAATCTAGAGGTCAAAATTTTGTTGGTTCAGATAAAAGAGGGGCTAATCGTGGTAAACGAAACTTCGGTAATAAACGTGGCCCAAAGACCAGAAAGAGGTCAGACAAGCCGGCTGATGATTTTGAACAGAAGATAGTTGACTTGGCTCGTGTTACTCGTGTAATGGCTGGTGGCAAACGTATGAAGTTTAGGGCCACTATGATTATTGGTGATAAAAAAGGTAAAGTAGGCGTTGGTATTGCCAAGGGAGTGGATGTATCTCAGGCAATTTCCAAAGCTGTCTCCAAAGCCAGAAAAAATATGTTTGAAGTACCTATTATAGAAGGCACTATTCCTCATCAGGTAAATATCAGACAAAATTCGGCCAATATAATGATTAGACCAGCTAAAGCTGGTAGTGGTATCAAAGCTGGTGGTGTTGTTCGTATTGTTTTGGAGTTGGCTGGTATCAAAGATGTAGTTGCCAAAATTTTGGGCACCAACAACAAAATAAACAATGCTAAAGCTACTATCGAGGCACTGCAATCATTTGTACCAAAAGCTGTTGATGCTTCTAGGAAGAGGTCAGTCAAGGTAATTGATAATAAAAATGAAGTAAGAAAAACTGATAATCATAAGCCAGTTAAAAAAGATAAAATCAATAAATAACTATGTTGAGTCTGCATAATTTAGAAAAACCAAAAGCCAATCGTAAGCCCAAGAGAAGACTGGGACGCGGTAATTCTTCTGGTTTAGGAACTTATTCAGGAAAAGGTTTGAAAGGCCAAAAGGCGCGTTCAGGCGGAAGGGCAGGTATAGCTGGTAGAAGTATCAAGAGCTATTTGCTTCGTATTCCAAAAGTACGTGGATTTAAGTCAATCTACAAATCAATGGCTACAGTAAATATTGGTGATTTGGAGAAGGCTTTCAAAAATGGTCAGACTGTCAACGATAGGGCAATATTAAAAGCCGGAATTGTAGAAAATATTGACAAAGGTATTAAAATATTATCTTCTGGTAAACTCACCAAAAATTTGACAGTAGAAGCTAATGCTTTTTCTCAAAGTGCCAAAGAAAAGATTGAGTCAGCCGGCGGTAAAGCCATAATAGTTGGAAAGTTAAAAAGTTCAAAAGTTGAAAAGCCAAAAGATGAGGGTGTCTCTAAAGATGAAAAAAATAAATAATTTTGAAACTTTCTAACTTTAAACTTTAAACTAAAAATATGTTAGCTAAACTACAACAAATTTGGAAGGCCAAAGATGTCAGAAACAGTATTTTTTATGTTTTAGCCCTGTTGGTTGTTTTTAGAATTGCTGCTCATATTCCTGTGCCTGGTATTAATGCCAGTGATTTGGAGCAGTATTTCCAGGGCAATCAGGTTTTGGGTATGCTTGATTTGTTTTCAGGCGGTGCCATGCAGAATTTTTCTGTAGTTATGCTTGGGGTTGGTCCTTATATTACGGCCTCAATTATATTTCAGCTTCTGGTTATGATTGTACCAAAATTAGAAGCTATCCAAAAAGAAGGAGAAGCCGGATCACAAAAAATAAACCAATGGACAAGGATGCTTACTATACCTTTGGCTGCTATACAGGGTTATTCATTTATTAGACTTATTTCCAACCAGACTCAGGGCAGACTTTTGGCAGATATTACTGCTTTTCAATTGATAACTACTATAATTATTATTACGGCTGGCACTATATTTTTGATGTGGTTAGGTGAGCTTATTACTGAACGTCATATTGGTAATGGCATATCACTGATTATTTTTGCTGGTATTGTGAGTAGCTTACCGCAGTCCATCAGGAATACTTTTATTGCCTTTGACAATACCATGGTATTAAGTTTATTGGTTTTTGTTATTATCTCTTTGATAACCATTGCCGCTATTGTTATTATTACTGAAGGTACTAGAAATATCCCAGTGTCTTATGCTAGACACGTGGTCGGTCAGAGAAATGTGGGAGGAGTAAATACTCATTTACCACTTCGCGTAAACCAAGCCGGAGTCATCCCAATCATTTTTGCTATTTCAGTTATTATATTTCCGCCAATGGTTGCTCAATTTTTTGAGAGATCACAGGTTGCTTGGATAGCCAGCTCTTCTCTATGGATAAAAGATTTGTTTGCCAATGGTCTTTTTTATGGAGTGTTCTATTTTATAATGGTTGTATTATTTACTTTCTTTTATACTTCAGTAATATTCAAACCAACTCAGATTGCAGAAAATTTGCAGAAACAGGGAGGTTTTATACCGGGCATTCGTCCAGGACGTTATACTTCTGATTATTTAAACTCTGTCATGTTGAAGATTGTTTTGGCTGGGGCTATATTTTTGGGTCTGATAGCTATACTTCCTTTGATTGTCGGACCTTTGACCGGCATTGCCACTTTGTCTATCGGCGGCACTAGCTTGTTGATTACAGTCGCTGTAGTTATTGAGACAGTAAAACAAATTGATGCTCAATTGGTAATGAGAGATTACGAAGGATTTTAAAAATAGTATAAAACAACCTTCGAGGTTAGATTAACCTCGAAGGTTGTTTTTTTATTAGGACTTTGCTTTAGAAGCCTTTATTTGTTATAATTTTGGTTGGTAAAGGTAAAATAAATATATGGAAAAGAACTTAAAAAAAATAGTTTTAATGGGTCCTCAGGCTTCCGGAAAAAGCACCCAAACCAAAGTAATTACTGATTTTTTGGGTGTTCCAGCTATTTCAACTAGTCAGGTCTTGCGTGATGTGGTAGAAAAGGGTAGTGAAATGGGCAAAAAAATAGAAGTTATTATGGACAGAGGAGACCTGGTCCCTGATGAACATGTCATCAATCTAGTTTTAGGTCAGCTTAATGCACCGAGTTGTTTACGTGGTTTTTTGCTGGATGGTTTTCCTAGAAATTTGGTTCAAGCCAAAGCTCTGGATGATAGTTGTGGTGTAGATATGGTTTTTAGTATTGATATATCCGATAATGAAGCAATCCGTCGTATTTCGGGCAGGCGTATTTGCCGTGAAGGTCATGTATTTCATACTGAATACAAACCTTCTAGTCAAGGTGATATTTGTGATATTTGTCAGGGAGAATTATTTCAAAGAGAAGATGATAAAGAAGATGTAGTCAAAAAAAGATTGGCAATTTATCGTGACCAGACAGAGCAGCTTTTGGCTTATTATTCCAAACAAGGTAAACTAAAAGTTTTTGATGGTGAAAAGCCAATTGAAATGTTATCTCAAGATATATTAAACTATTTGAAAAAATATGTTGGATCAGAAAAGTCCTGAAGAAATAAAAATTCTTCGTCAGGGCGGAAAAATACTAGGAGATATATTAAGACAGTTGGCCAGAGAAACTAAAGTTGGTCAGACTGGCAAAAATTTGAATAAACTGGCCGAGGACTTGATCCACAAAGCCGGTGGTATTCCGGCTTTTAAAAATTATCATGGTTTTCCGGCTGCTTTGTGTGTTTCTGTAAACAGTACAGTAGTCCACGGTATTCCAAATGACACACCTTTTGCAGAAGGAGATTTGGTAGGTTTGGATATTGGTATGAAATATAGAAATTTATATACTGATACAGCTTTGACTGTCGGAGTAGCTAGGGTCAGTCCGGAATCAGAAAGACTTTTATTTGCTACCAAAAAAGCACTGGACATTGGTATAGAGCAGGTAAAGGTAGGTGGCTATATTTCCGATATTGGTAAAGCGATTGAAAAATTTATAAAGCCATATGGATATGGTATAGTGCGAGATTTGGCGGGACATGGTGTCGGTCGTGAGATTCATGAAGACCCGACAGTTCCCAATTTTAATCCTGGTAGAAAAACAGAAAAAATGTTTGCAGGTTTGGTCATTGCTATTGAACCAATGATTATATTGGGAGGAGATGGTCAGGTTACTACTCACCCAAATAGATGGGATGTTGTATCAAAAGATAAAACTATGACTGCCCATTTTGAGCACACAGTAGCTGTGACCAAAGACGGGCCTATTATTATTACCGAATGATATAATGCAAAAAAGACTTTTGGGCATTGACTATGGAGATAAGAGATTAGGTCTGGCGCTTGCTGATGAGCTGGGGCCAGCCTTGCCTTTTAAGATTCTAGAAAATAGCCAAAATATTTTGCAAAATATAAAAGATATTATCAAGGCAGAAAATATAGATATAGTGGTAGTTGGTTTGCCACATAGCTTGTCGGGGCAGCACAACGACAGATTGGAGATTACTCAAAATTTTGTTGATACTTTAAGAAATGATTTGGATATTCCTGTGGAAACAATTGATGAGCAGATGACTTCCAAGCTATATGAGAGGATGGGAGTCAAAAAAGATATAGATAAGCATTCGGCTACAGCTATACTTGATACTTATTTATCCAAAAATAATGCCAGTTAATATTGAAAAATTTTTTTTCGTTTTCTTTTTATCTTTTGTGCTATCTTTTATATTTTCCAGACTGTTTATATTTTTAGCCAATAGATTTAATATTTTAGATAGGCCACATTTGGAAAGAAAGATACATCAAAAACCCATACCTCTTTTGGGAGGTATGGCTGTTTATATAGCTTTTGTTTTGACTGTTTTGATTTTATGGCAAAAAGGCCAGCTTCTAGATCCTCGTATGGACATGAATTTAGTCTGGATTTTCCTTATTTCAGGCCTTATTTTGGCTCTAGGAGGCTTTTTGGATGATAAGATGTCTCTACCACCCTATATTAGTATTTTGGGGCCTATTTTGGCTTGTTTATTGATAGTGCTGGCTGGCTTAAAAATTGCCTATATTACCAATCCAGCTGGTGGGATTTTATATTTGGAGTATATATTTCCTTTGGATTTTATACCTATTGTTCTGACATTTATCTGGCTTTTGGGTATTACTTATACGACCAAGCTTTTAGACGGTATAGATGGTCTGGCGTCAAGTATTGGTCTGATAGCCAGTTTAGTAATTTTTATTGTTAGTCTTTCTTGGGATGTAGTCGGCTCTACTACTTCTATATTGTCTTTGGCTTTGGGCGGATCTATTTTTGGATTTTTGATTTTCAATTGGCATCCAGCCAAAATATTTTTGGGGGAAGGCGGTAGTACTTTTATAGGCTTTGCTTTGGGAGTTTTATCTATAATATCGGGCAGCAAAATTGCTACTGCACTTTTAGTCATGGGTTTGCCAGTTTTGGATATCTTTTGGGTTATTATTAGAAGGCTAAAAAGAAAACAAGCAATTTGGCAGGGTGATCAAGATCATTTACATTTTCGTTTACTTAGATCTGGATTTTCTCAAAAGCAGGTAGTTTTATTTTTTATAGTAGTTAGTCTCTGTTTTGGTTTGATATCAATTGTCTTTACTACCAAAGCAAAAATAGGAGCTTTGTTTATGATATTGGCTCTTATGTTTATATTATCAAGCTGGTTAAATTATAAATTGAATGGAGCTGATGAAAAAAATTAGTATTTTGTGGTTTTTGTTTATCTTTTTTGTGGTTGGTATATACTATTGGTCTGATTCTGATAAGTCAGAAGAAAATTTGCCCAAAGCTTATATAGCCGGCCAAGCCTTTGATCTGGAGATTGCCAGCGACAATCAAAGTCGCCGATTGGGTCTAGCTGGGCGTGATTTTTTGGCCGACAATCAGGCAATGCTATTTATCTTTCCGGAAAAAAGCAAACCAGCATTTTGGATGAAAGGCATGAAATTTGATATTGATCTTTTATGGATTGATAATCAGACAATTGTAGATTATGAAAAAAATATGCCGGCGGTGGCCAATGATTTTGAACTCAGGAGATATTATCCGGTTTTAGAAGTAGACAAGGTTATGGAGTTACCAGCTGGAACCATAGATTCTTTAGGAATAAAAAAAGGTGATATTATTAAATTTTCACCCCGTTAAATAAATTTAAATTTTAGTTATATTATTATGTATTTATATATAAAAAATAAAAATTATATTAATAAAATATTTGTTTAATTTAAATTTAATATTAAGCTAATGGCTTAATATTATTTAACGGGGTAAATATATGACCAAAGATCGTTGGAAGGAGTTAAAAATACAAATAAGACAAACTTTTGGTTTTGAAAATGAATATCAGGAGGATTTGGCTCCTGGTACAGTAGAGGTTATTGAATTTTCAGGTCCAAGCGGAAAAATGATGGTCAAATTTGTAACTCGGCCAAAAGTGTTGGATAAAAAAACCAGCTATTCCAACCGACCGGGTTCAGCTATTACAGTTGATTATGTATATTCTGAAGATGAATTTGTTTCTCATTTGGAAATATACCAGTGGCAGGAGTCATCAGAGTCTTGGGACAAGCTAAATAATGAGTCTTTATTTTAAAAACCTGACAAGGTATAATAAGGGTACGAAATTATGAAATTTTCAAAAACAAAAAAAGTTTTTATATTATTTTTATTTTTTATGGCCGCTGGGCTGATTATTGTTTTAGTTACGCACGAAAGTGGACAAGTTTTTAACAATAAAATAGAAAATTTGCCGCCTTTGGTTTCAGTTGAGGATTATGCAGAGCATATCAGACCGTGGTTGACCAGAATATCGCAAGATCCATCTTTGGAGAATATTTCTCAGACCAAGCAGGATCTTTTGGATTTTCGCTCAAACAACAAAGATATCGGTCAGGTGCATATCAAATTATTTTTGGCTATAGACGCTTGGGAGAATTATCTTTTGACTAATCAGGTGCAGATGAAGACTTTGGCGCAAGAAAATTTATTGGAGATATCAACTGCTTTGCCACAGTTGTCAGTAGAAATAGAAAATCTAAGAAATATTTTATCAAATGTTTAGATATTTAGCACCATTTTTTAGTCCGCTAGTAATCTTATTTACTTTTTGGTTGTTTTTTAAAAATCAAGATGGTATTTGGTGGTTTGTTGCGATTTCATGTTTGTCTATATTATTTGTCGGACGTATATTGGCTAGGTCTAGATTTTTTAATTTTAAATTGTTGTGGCTAAATCTACTGGTGGCTTATATTTCTCAGTTTTTGTTTTTAATTATTTTAGATTCAGATGCTTTACGTTATGTTTTATCTTTTATCTTATCTGCGGCCTGGCTTCTGGTGTGGCATATTTTAAAAAAATATTTTAGAGATATAAAAGATATACAAAGTAGGGAGTATTTAGCTGTCAACAAATTTTTCTATTATTTATCTTTCTGGTTTTTGTCCGCCAGTCTTTATTCGCTGATAATTTTTGTAAATTTTCCAGCTCTTTATGCTTTGGTAGTTGTATTTTTGGCGTCATTTTTTTGGTCTCTGGAGATTATAAGGACCAGAGAAGATTTTAATTGGTATTATGCTTTTTTTGCTGCCTTTTTGTCAGCTCAGCTGAGCTTTGCTTTATATTTTGCCCCACTTAGTTTTTATGTGACCGGCACTATTGCAACTTTGTGGTTTTTCTTTATAATAGATAACACAGCCAATCAATTGAAGTATTTTAAGCTATATTTGGGCTTATTTATGCTGTCAGTGACACTTTTATTAATTACTTCGCTAAGATAATTTAAGTATGGAAGAGAAAACAAAGCATTTTGAAAGGCCTACTACCAATCGTCCGCCATCTTTATTTAATCTGACTTTTTGGGCAGTTTTTGTGGGATTAATAGCTGGTTTTGGTGGTTATTTGGTGGCCAATTATTTTTTACCAGCAAATTCTGTCAATTATTTTAATTCATCAAATACGCCAACTGATATAAAAATCAATTTGGAGCAACCGTTGACCAATTTTGCCAAAAAACAATCAGCCAACGTAGCTGGAGTGTATAAGGCAGTCCAGCCAATTGCCGCTGTTGGTGAGCCGGTTTTTTCCCAAGCTGATTTTTTGGGTTCAGCGATAGTGGTGACTTCTGACGGCTGGTTGATGACTACCAACCAAGTAGTCAAAAACAGCCAAGCTAAAGTGGTCTTAGGAGATAGGATTTACGATATTGTTGATCTAAAAGAAGATAAATTTTCGGGAGTCGTTTTTATAAAGATTGATGGCAATCTGCTTAGTCCGGTCAATTTTCAGTTTACAGATGACGCCAAGGTAGGGGAAACACTTTTTAGTAATATAGATATACCAACTAGTATTGATCACGCTTTTTATGTCAGTACTTTAAGTAGTAATCATTTTATTTTAAATAAATACTTGTCTACTGACTCAATAGATTATTATCTAAAAATAGCTGATTCAAAAGCTAGTATGGGGGCACCTTATTTTAATATGAATGGAGAGCTTTTGGGCTTGGTATATAAAATAGGTGAAGATTCTTTGCTTATTCCAGCCGAATATCTAAAACAGGCTATCAAAAATTTGCTAAATGGTACAGAAAGAGTGATAGCGGGTATTAGCTATTTGGATATGGAAAACAACAGCGGTTTTAATAGAAAAGGGGTTTTGATATATAATCCTGGGCAAACTGCCTTGACCTATAATCTACCAGGTCAAAAAGCCGGTCTAAAAGTAAATGATCAGCTAGTAGCCGTCAATAATGATATTATTACAAGTACCAGGAGCCTGACTTCTATATTACAAAATTATCGCCCTGGGGATCAGGTGATAATTAAAGTATTGCGGGATAATCAAGAAATAGATATTAATCTTAGTTTATAATAAAAAAAACAACCCGACGGGTTATACGTCGGGTTGTTTTTTGTTTAGCCAATTCTAATAAATATAATTGCTAAAATAGCCAGAAATAATAAACTTATTTTGTATTTGGTGAGTTTTTCTTTAAAAAAGAAATAGCCAATAATTGATCCACCAAATATATAAAAAGAATGTATAGAATATACTAGTGTGAAGGGGCCTTTTGCTAAGGCATGCATAATAGCCCAATTTCCAAAAAAGGCCGGTATTGATATCATTAACCCTGATTTGTATGACCTAGAAAATATTTTTTTTGCCCAAGATTTTCGGTGGTACATTATATTGGCTAGCAATAAGAATAAACTGGCAAATAAAAATTGGTATATTATCAAAATTTTTATATCAATGACATGGTCTACGGCAATTTTTTGGACTACCTTGGAAAATACTGATAGAAAAATCATCACTAGACCAAATTTTAGAGTTCCTCGGGAATATTTTGCTCCTCTACTGCTAAATAGGAAAAAATACAGAGTGACTATGGCAATACTAATGCCTAGACCCTGTAGTATAGAAATTTTTTCTGCAAAGACCAAAAGTCCAAAGGCAACTACAAAAATCATACTGAGGATAGTGTTTATAGGAAAAAGGGTGTTTATTTCTATTCGAGACAAAAGATATATCTGAATTGCAGTAAGGGTGGCAAAGCTACAGCCCCAGAGTAGAGCAAAAAATAAAATTTCTGGGTTTACGCTAAAGGCTAATTTATTGAATATCATAATAGCCCATAAAAAAATAAAGCCCATCATCCAAAATGTAGTAGCTAGTCGGCTTTGATTTTTATACGTAGGGAGTTTGTAAAGCCCTGTCATACCGCTAAATAGCAGCATTGAGCTAATTGAATATATAAACCATTCCATAAATAATATTATATCAAAAAAATTGTACTAGGGCGATAGTTTTTCGGGCTTATCTTTTTTATTTTGTTTAGTCAGAGCCAGTTTAGGATTGGGGCTAAATTTTTTATTGGACATTTTCCATTTATCTATATATTGACCAATACCTTCTTTGGCTAGTTGGTTTTTGCGTCTGGTAGATTTTTGAGACCATTCTACCAGAGAAATAAAATTAAGCTTGTAGCGACCATTGACTACAATGTAGCGAAGCTCTTCATTTTTGATAGTTTGTCGGATGGTTTTGGAGGAAACCCCAAAGAGTCGGGCGGCCACAGATACAGATATACGAATTATATTTTCCATATCTTTAGCTTATTAATAAGCTTATTAATACAATTTAAGTATACACTATTCTACACCTTTTATCAAAAATGTGGATAAGTTTGGATTATCTAAACTGTAAATAAAACTATAAATAAGTCGGTAGTCTTGTAAGGAGAAAGACAATTTTACTAGGTGTGGATAACTATTTTTAGAGTAAAAAGTTACTAAAATCTAGAGTCAATGATTTTATCAGAAAAAGCCTGAATATATTGATTTTATACCTTTACAGTAGGTATAAAAAGTGTTATAATCGGTGGGATTTGATCTAAATTTTTACTAAAGCTCAAGTAAAATCAAGCGCGATAATTATTAAGTTACAGCTTATTTTTGCTAATATTAGCCAATAAATAAAGCTAGCAAAATCCAAAATTATCAAGCCTCGGCTTGGTGTAATATTTTGGCTATTTTTGCGTCTATATCTATGAAGACATTACGTAGTAGTTTACAAGAAAAAATAGCTTTTTTAAGGCTCAAATCTGGTGACTCAGAGGCTTTCGGTTTTTTTTACGATAAATACGTAAAAAACATATATAGATTTATCTATATAAAGGTAACTAATAGACAGTTGGCTGAAGATTTGACTCAAGAGGTTTTCCTTAAAGTCTGGCAACATTTGGTAGATAAAAAAAATATCAAAAGTTTTCAGGCCTTTATATTCAGAATAGCTCGTAATTCAGTAGTTGATCATTATAGAGCATCTAATAGTCAAGAATTACCCCTAGAATATATTAGTGAATTAGCTGATATGAGCAAAAGTATCACCACTGAAGTTGACAAATCCATTGATGCTGCTGTCCTACTCCAAGAGATTCGCAAGCTAAAACCTGAATATCAAGAAGTCTTGATATTAAGATATATAGAAGATCTTTCCATTGATGATATATCTGATGTAATGCAGAAAGACAAAAATAATATCAGGGTGACACTACATCGGGCTCTAAACAAGCTAAAGCAAATTATCCAAGAAAAAAATAATCGCTAACCTCTTCTCGTCATTCTCGCGCAAGCGGGAAACTAAAAGTTTGTAGATTCCGGAGCGAGTCCGGAATGACAAGGAGTGCATAAAATAATCGCTAACCTCTTCTCGTCATTCTCGCGCAAGCGGGAAACTAAAAGTTTGTAGATTCCGGAGCGAGTCCGGAATGACAAGGAGTGAATAAAATAATCGCGCATAAAAACTATGAGTTTAACTAAAAAAATCTCCCACATTAGAAATCTCAAGTCCATTCAACCGGATAAGAGATGGGAGTCCACAACCAAATTTGATCTGTTGTCAGAAATAGCTTCTCAAAACAGACTGATGCAGGCACAAAAGCTGGACCGCAAGGAAAAGCTGGATTTGTTTGCTTCCAGACTTTTAAATAAGTTGGCTCCTTCTTTTAGTAGAGCGGTAGCGGTTTTTTTGATCATAGTGATGGGTACAGGTGTTAGCTACACTGCTCAGGCTTCTGTGCCAGGTCAGGCTTTTTGGCCAATCAAGAGATCTATAGAAAAAGCCGAAATTACTTTGACTTTTAGTCCAATCAAAGAAACTGAAATCTATATCAAACATATTAATGAGCGTTTGAATGAAATTGATAAAATATTGGGCTCTGAAAATAGCACTCCAGAAAAACAAGAAAAAGCTATCAAACAAGCTGTGATTCATTTTACCAAAGATGTGGTAGCAGTTGATAGCTCACTAAAAATAGCCAAAGAAGAAAAAAAACCTCTAGAAGTAGTGGAATTGGTAAAAAAAGTCACTGATGCTAGTAAAGAAGTTGATAACAATCTAAAAAAGAAAAAAGAAGTTGCCTCAGCTGACCAAAATATTTCCGATGCTCTCAATAGTGCACAAGCAGCCAATAAGGTGTCCAAAGACAAAGCGGTTGCTCTAGCTCTGGAAGTTCACGAAGAAGTATTGGCCGCTAGTCATGCTGAGCAGGACAAGACTGATGTTGAAAATAATATAAACAATGAGACTACTACCAGTGAATTTGTTGGCAACACCAATCATAATACTACCAGTGAAAAAGATGCTGAATCAGTCAAAAATTTAGTCAAAGGAATAATTGCTTCAGAAATAGATGAAACTAGCCAAGAAGTTGATACTGTAAAGCAAATGGCTGAGGTAGCCGGAGCTGAAGATGGCTCCACTTTGAAAAAAGAAAATATGGCTGTCAATCAAGCTAGTGGTGAGCTGGAAAGGCTAGATATTAATAATTCAGAAGAAGTAGCTTTGATACTTGATGAGGCCAAAGCTTTGCTAGAAGATGGATTTTTGCGCAATGCTTATGAAATGATTGCTCAAATAAAAGAAGAATATCAAAGAGCAGAAGTGGTATTAAAAGAAATTGAGGATGCCATAAATAATAATAATATCTTGGGAGCAGATTTACTTGAAACAAGTGATGACAACACATCTAGTACAGATGAAAATGACTCAGAGACTGAAACCAAATCAGATGATGTGCCTCAAACTCCGGAGATAAATACTGATTTGCAAGCCTCGGCTATAAAGGTAGATCCACTTTTGGATCCCAAACAGGCTGTGACTGATAACGAACTTTACTAATTCAATATTAATAATTAACAAAGCTTAGGCTTAGTCGAGTCCGAGCTAAATAACTTACATAAACCCTATATTTGCCTGTGTCCACGTAGGACGCGTCGCGATAGGTTGTGGGTATCAGATTTTTTAAAACAGAAGTTTGATATCCCTAACTTATCGCTAATCGCGCGCGAATTAGGGTTTGTATCCCATAAGCGTACGTACGCTTATTGGGAAATTTAATTAGTGTTCCTAGATAATTTATTTTTTCCAGTTTGATTTGTAGGCCTATTACTTTAGTTGACCAGAAAGGTCGGCATGGCACATGCCGTGGGCGCTAAAGTCAATGGTTTTAGCCCGCTGATATATCGCGTACAGAGGGTGTCTATAATTCAACGGTTAAGATGGTATCTAGAGAACTTTTAAAAGGAGAAAACAAATGAGCTTAGTAAAAAAATTATTGGTGTTTTCTTTAGTGGTTACCACTGTCCTATGGTCCCTTGGTGGATTAACCGTAAAGGCAGAAGGTAACTATGGAGCAGGCTCACTGCTTGCTCTAGAAGGAGTTTCAGGTGCTGCTGTTTACTACATTGGTTCAGACGGCATGAAATATGTCTTCCCAGATCAGAAGACATACTACACTTGGTACGCAAACTTTGACGATGTTGTCAGAGTTCCAGTTTCAGAATTGGATATGTATCAAGATGGTGGTGCTGTTACCTATAGACCAGGTACTAAACTAATCACCCACTCTAATACAGCTAAAATTTACGCAGTAAGTCCAGGCGGAGTACTACACTGGATTCCAACTGCTGAAGTAGCTGAAACACTATACGGTGCAACTTGGTATACAAGAGTTTTGGATGCTATTCCAGGCTACTTTTCATCAAGCTACACTTCAGGTTCTGACTTATCAAACACCTATCCAGATGGTACATTGCTCAAAATGGGCAGTGACTACTATTATGTAGAAGGTGGAATGGTCAGACCATTTGCTGACGGAGATGCTTTTGAAGCCAATGGCTTCGTATACAGCAATGCTGTCACAGTATCAAGCGTATCAGGTTATTCAACTGGTGAATCTATCACCGGTGAAGAAGCCGCTTTGTCAGGCTATATGCCAGGCGAAACATCACAACCTCCAGTAGTTATTGGTGGTGACGTAAGTGTTGCTTTGTACAACACCCCAGGAGCTAGTCAGATTTTATCTGATAGTACAGCCAATGAATATCCACAAGCTTTAATTCCATTTACAACAGTAAAATTTACTGCTGGATCTGAAGCTTCACAAGTAAACACTCTTAAGTTTACTCGTACTGGAATTGCTTCTGATGCTGACTTAGGCACTTTGTATCTATATGAAGGTGATACTCGTTTAGCTGAGTACACTTCATTCAGTGATAAAGTAGTTACTTTCAGTAATTCAGCCGGTCTATTTACAGTGCCTGCTGGTTCAAGTAAAGTTATTACTTTGAAGGGTGATTTGGCCAGAGGCTCTACTTCTGTAGTAGCTGGCAAAACCATTGCTTTTGGTCTTAATAGCGCTTCAGATGTAGTTACTGCCGGTGGTGCTATTAATGGTAGTTTTCCATTGACAGGTAATGTCATGGAAACAACCGCTGTAGCTGACCTAGGTCATGTACATGCTACATCTTATAAAACTTATCCAACAACTGTTAAAGCCGACGAAGCCAATAGAGAGCTTTGGAGGATGAATTTGACAGCTACTGATCAGGATATGGAAATAAGTCGCATCAGAATGACTATGGTGGGCACTATTGCTTCTACTGATATTCAAAATTTGAAGTTAGAAGTAGCTGGTGTTCAAGTTGGTAGTACAGTTGAAATTGGCGCTGACAACTCAGTTGTCTTTGACTTATCTGGTGATCCATTAACAATCACTTCAGGTCAAACTAAAGTTTTGATTTTACGTGGTGATATGATGGGCGGTGCTGGTCGCACCTTTAAATTCACTATTCAGAAATCATCAGACGTTTCAGTCTATGACACTGAATATGGTGTATTTAATACCTTCACAATCACTGGCACTATTACTGCCTTTGGTGTAGTACAACCAACCACAGGTTCTGGTACCACTATTGATAGTGGAACCATTACTGTTGGTCTGGCCACTGACTCGCCATCAGGCAACATTGCTGATGCTGCCAGTGGAGTTACACTTGCCAAATACAGCTTTTATGCTGCTGGCGAGGATGTAAAGGTTGAGAGCTTAACAATTGATTGTTATAGTTCTGATGCTGTTAGTTATTTAGACAATGTAAAATTGTTATTGGATGGTTCACAGATCGGTACTACTGACTCCACTTTGAAGTGCGATGACGGTACTGATTCAACCACCTATAGTTTTGGTAATACTTTTGTAGTACCAAATGGTGAGTATAAATATGTTACTGTAGTAGCTGATACCAGCGATTCTACAGTTGGCGTAAATGATACTTATAGGATCGACTTGCAAGCTGGTTCATCCAATGCTGTTGGTCAGTCAACTTTGACTTCTTTGAGCACCACTGCTCAAGCTGGCCGTCTATTGACTGTCAAATCAGGTACAGTCTCTGTAGCTGAAAATACAGCCTTTGGTGACAAGAGCTCAAGCAATCCAACTGGTGTAGCTGGTGCTACTGGAGCAAAGATTGCTTCATTCACCATCACCGCTGGTTCTGGTGAAGCTGTTGATGTCACTCAAATTGCTATGTTGGATGCTTCAGCTGTTTCTCAAATGGGAGACAACTTCCAAAACTTGAAGTTGATGCATAGCAGCACTCAATTGGGTACAACCATTGGTAATTTGAATGCCGGTGGTACAGCCACTTCATATTCATTCTCACCAAGCCCAGCTGTCAGAATCGCTTCTGGCGAACAATATGTAGTTGATGTTTATGCTGACATTAAATCATCAGTCCAAGACTCGGCTACAGTTTTGAGTCCAGTCATCATAGTGGATTCTATCACAGCTACTGGTGTTAACACCTCTGCTGATGCTAGCTATTCAACTGATACAAATTTGCAAAATGGTTATATTGCCGCTGCTGGTAATTTGACCATTACTGCTGATCCAGATACAGCCATTGCCCAGCAATTGGTCATGGGTGCTACTGGTTATGAAGTAGCCAAGTTTAGATTGACCGCCGATGCTTCAGAAGCTGTCAATATTACTGAATTGGTAATCAGCGACAATGTTTCTGATGCTGCTACTGGTACTTTGAAGAACCTAAAACTTTATGTTGGTGGTGAGCAGGTTGGTAATACTGTGCAGTTAGACACTACCAGTGCTACATCTACTTATGTTCATGCCACATTTAGTAGTTTGGATATCAATATCCCAGTTTCTTCTACTGTTATAGTTACTGTGAAAGCTGACGTTTCACCATATAGCGACGGTGCGGTTTCTGCTTCCACACACACTTTGGCTATTTTGGCCAACTACAGTAGTGGCAATGAGGGCGTCACAGCCTTCGGCGTTGGTTCTGGTACTGAGTTAACTGGTGGTACTTTGGACTTCTCAGCTTCTCCAGATGCTGATGTCACTACTAACCAAATGACAGTATACAGAACCAAACTAACAGCTACCTTTGCCTCTGATTCTCCATCAGGTGCAAGCACAGGTGGTACTGGTAAAACAGTAGCCAAGTTTGTAGTAACAAATAGTTCTAACGTAGGAGCTTATTCAGCCACTATAGAGACTATGAATGTTGGTATGGATCAGACTGGTATTTCAATCCCAGCTGCTACTACCCGAGCTTTGACTATCTATAAAGACAGTCTAGCCACTACAGCTTTAGCTACAACCAATTTTGGTGGTGGATCTAATCAAAACTTTAGTGATACAGGCATTAGCACTTTCATTGATGTTGAGATTACTGCTGGTGCTTCTAAGACCTTCTGGGTAACCTTAGACACCAACGACGCTGCTTCAACTGATAGCTTGTCTATTAGTTTAGAAGCTGGCGATGTTATATGGACTGATGGTGTGACTTCTTCAATCACTACTGTCAATTCATTACCTCTAACACCTTATACTTTGACTTACTAATTTTAGCCAAGTTTTAGTATCTAGGTTGCTAGATAAAAGCCCCGCCCTCTTACGAGGGCGGGGCTTTATTTTTGTCTTATTTTAAGCTATTATATAGTTATGAATTTAGAGAAAATAAGAAACTATTTACTTCTAATACCGGCCATTTTGCCGCTTGTTTTTACTTCTTTTACGTTCCAGCCCTGGCATTTTGGCAAGACGATTTTGTTTGTTATTTTAGTTGATATTATTGTGGTTTTAGTTGTTATAGATTTTTTGAGAAGAAAGGAATTAGAAATTAGATCATTTGATAGATTGGATATATCCATTTCTATTTTATTTGGTATATTTTTATTGTCGAGTATTTTTGCTTTTGATGTAGAAAGAGCATTTTTTGGTACCATGGTTCGGGCAAACGGATTTATAATACTCATTCATTTTTATATTTATTATTTATTACTCAGGCAATTTTTTGTTATTCAAGACTGGATTAGGATTTTCAGGATCATAGCAGTGGTTGGGTTTTTATCTATTATCATTGCTTGGTTGGGGCCTATGATCCCTTTGTTTGAGGGCATAGTAGTTGGAGGATACAGTCGTTTAAATGGAATATTTGGTAATTCTATATTCTTAGCTTCTTATTTGTGGAGTTTTATCTTATTAATTTGTTTGGCTATATTCAAAGATAAATATTCCAAAAATTGGCAATACTTTTATTATTTGAATCTTATATTCAGTGTACCGACTATCTTTGCTTCTGGTTCCAGAGGCGCTGTATTAGCTTTTTTTGTAGCGCTATTATTTTTATTTATTGGCTGTATATTGCTTTTTAAAAATAAAAAGATAAAGACGGTAGGAATAGCGGCATTATTAATAATGGTTAGTATAGTAGCTTATCTTTATTCTCCATGGGGTAGTACGGTCAGACAGCATCTCCCAGCCACTATAGCTCAAATTTTTAATTTATCAGTAGACAGTTTAGGAGCCAATACCCGACTTATGGCTTGGGATATAGCTTGGCAGGGATTTTTGAATAGGCCTATTATGGGTTGGGGGCTTAGTAATTTTCAACATACTTTTGATAAATTTTACAACCCCGATTTTTTGGATTATGGCTTAGGAGAAACTGTTTGGGATATACCCCACAACGAATTTTTAGAAGTTATGGTCTCTGGTGGTATCTTTGCAATGTTGTCAGTTTTGTTTATTATAATATTGGTATTCAAAAGAATTTATACTCTTATTTTTAAGGAAAATAAATTTTTGTTTATTCTGATGGTATCAGTTGGTGTGGCTTACATAATTCAAGCTATGTTTGTTGCGGAGACATCAAATACTTTATGGGGGTTGACTATTCTTTTAGCTGGATTACAGTATGGGCAAGGAGAGAAAAAAGAATTTAGGAAGAATGTGTATAAGAATTTTTTAGGTGCAATCTTACTATGCCTCGCAGTATTGTCCTTATTTTGGAGCTGTAGCACATTAAAAATGTCCAATAATTTACTCGCCGTCAGAAATTATGCGGAAACTGGTGAGATTGTAAAATGGCAGAGCCAGGCAAAAAATGCTTTGGAGTATAAAGGTTCTTATGATTGGGAGCAATCCATTCATGTATCTGTAGACTTATTAAAATTTGATAGAAGCTTAAGATCTGTAGTAGATCTATCTGAAATAACTGATGATTTAATTTTAGTTTTAGAAGACAAAAATAATAGTTTGGGGGATAATTATTTGATAAATTTTTGGTTAGCTAGACTTTATGGCGATAAAGGGGAATATGGAGCAGGTAATATTTATTTTGAAAAAGCTTTAGAGCACTTAGAAAAGGCTAAAACTTTTAATAATGATCATCAGTATGTAGTTTTTCTTGAGTCCAGATATTTATTATCTTTACAGAGAATAGATGAAGCGGAGAATGTACTGCGTGATTTGATAAAACAGGATGATATGTTGGCCGAACCACACTGGCTCTTGGGAGCTGTTTTATTTGCTAAGGATGATTTGTCTCAGGCAGCACTTTTTTTTGAACAAGCCATTGATTTAGGTTTTGAACTAAGTAAGAAAAATAATATATTGTTTTTGATTGACATATACGCTGAACTTGAAGAATATGAAAAAATAGTGCCTTTATATGAGTTGTTGATACAGCGTGAACCAGATAGCGCGGATTGGTATGCTAGGTTGGCGGCTGTGTATGTAGCCATTGGCAATGAAGATAAAGTAGTGGAATATATATATAAGGCAGTGGAAATTGATCCAAGCTTAGTAGAGGAAGCGAAAGCTTTTTTGGAACAAAATAATATAAAATTATAATTAATTTAATTATGAGTATGAAAAAAATAGGATTTATATTGTTAGTATTAATAGTGGCTGTATTAATGGTATTTTTTATAATCAGAGATAGAGACAGTGGAATTATAGGGGAGCAGCGTATTATCGAGTTATCAGGCGATGATAGGACGACAGAATCTATAGCAGAGCTAAAAGAACTTAATAACTCCTCATATAATGAAGAGGAGGCTATTGGGCACTTTATCAAAATGGGTTTTTCCTGGAAATCAATAGCAGACGTGACCAAAGATAATCAGGATTATCAATATGCCATAGAAGCTTATAAAAAGGCAGAAGATTTGGCAGGCGACACTAATATTTTGCCTATAAATAATATAGGCCTTATTTATGAGATTTTAGGGGATTATGCTTTGGCAGAAGAGCAATATTTGAGAGCCCTTGATATAAGCCCAGCAGAATTTGATACCAATAAGAGATTATTTGATTTATATCGTTATAAATTGGATAAAAGTCCAGAAGAGATAATTGGTTTATTGGACAGAGCCTTGGCCAGAGCTGTAGAAAAAGCGCCATTATTACAATTGAAGGCTGGTTATTTAAAAGATACGGGTGATTACCAAGGAGCTTTGGATATTTATGAAAGTTTAGTAGATAATTATCCACAGTTTCAAGTATTTATAGATGAATTAGAAGATAAATTAAAATAATTTTTTGATGTTTAATAAGCAAAAAATTCTTTTGCTAATAAAAATTTTACTATTTGCTATATTAGCGATGCCTTTGATAGTGGATGCTAAAGTTATTTTTCCTTTTATCTTTACAAAAGTTATTTATTTTAGGGTTTTAGTAGATTTGGCTTTTATTTTTTATTTAATTTTAGTTTTAAAATACAAAGAATATTTACCGTGCTTTAATTTTTTTACTATTAGTGCTTCTTTGTTTTTACTATTAGCTATAATAGTCTCTTATTTTGGAGTAGATTGGAATTTTAGTTTTTGGGGTGGTCACGAGCGAATGGATGGCCTATTTTCCTTGCTGCATTATTTTATTTTTACTATTTTACTGATTACTATATTTGGTGAGAAAGACTGGTACATCTTTTTGCGTTCTCTTTTGGTAGTTTCTATTTTTGTACTACTAAAAGGATTTTATGAAGCTCAAACATTGGGAGTATCTAGAGTCTCTGGTACTCTAGGCAATCCAATATATTTTGGTGAATATTCTTTATTTTTATTTTGGTTTAGTATTTTGTTTTCTTTTTTAACCAAGATAAAATGGGAAAGATATAGCGCCTATGCCTTAGCCTTTTTATCAATATTGGGTATTTTTGTTTCAGGTAGCAGAGGACCATTTTTGTCTTTGGTTTTAGGGCTTGCTGTGTTTTCTTTGTTTTATATCTTTATAGCCAAAAACAAACAGATTAAGTTTTCCTTTTTGGGAATTATCATCATTGGCATATTTTTGGTTTTGGGAGGTATATTTTCACCAGAAAATGTTTTGATAAAAAATATTCCCATTGTAAATAATCTTTCAGATATAAAAAATCTTGGGGAAACAGTCTCTAATCGTATTTTGGCAGCTGATATTGCTCTAGAATCTTTCAAGGAAAGACCTCTGGGTTGGGGTTTTGCTAATTTTTCTACAGCTTTTCATCTGCATTACAAGGCAGAATTTTTGCGTCGTGGTTGGGGGGACACTTTTTTTGATTCAGCTCATAACTATTATTTGGATATTTTAGTGGGCTTGGGTATTTTGGGTGTTGCTTCTTTTTTATCTATTTTTGTTTTAGCTATTATCAAGTTAATTAGAGAAATAAAGCAATCGCAATATAAAATATTTTTTAGTTTACTTTTGGCTTTGGTAATTTCTATACTAGCTCAATTATTTTTTTCCTTTTTACATCCAGCTTTTTATTTTTGGTTATTTTTATCTTTGGCTTTTGTAGTTTATGCTAGCTATGGTCACAAACAAAATGAGATAGAGATGTCGCAGACAAAGATATGGTTAGTAAATATTTTGGCTTTATTACTAATAGTATTTTCATTGTGGTCACTTTTTTATGGTAATATCAAAACTTATCAAGCCAATCGTCTTGATGATAAAGTCAGGGTGTTAATTCAGTATCGAAATATTGTAGAGGCCATGGAGCTGACAGAAGATAGTTTGGATTCCATGGGGCCAATGCATAGAGAGATAGTTAGAGACTATATAAAATATTGGATAGGAGCTAGCGTCAGTGCAGAGCAAAAAGAAGACTATGTAAGTTTGTTGTATTCTTTAGAAGAAAGAGTAGATAATAATTTGCAAAACTATAATCCAAACAATACTTTTGATTATTTATTTTTGTTGCGGGTAAATATTATTTTAAATATTTTTGAAGACAGAACAAAAAAAATAGAATCGGTTTTTGCTAGAGCTAGTCAAGTCAGTGACAAAAAACAAGAACTCAATTTTTTGTATTTTAATTATTTAATACAAGAGGAAAGAATTGATGAAGCTAAAAGTTTAATGGAAAAAATTATTAATGATGATCCAGAGCTTTATTATGGCTATTGGTACTTAGCTAAAATTTATATATTTTTGGGAGATATAGAATTGGCCTATGATTACTACCAAAAGGCGGTTGATAGAGGATTTTTACCTGGTGAAGATGATCAGGGTATAGTAGATCTTTTATTAGATAAAATAGATTAGTACTATATCATATCTTTATTAGATAAAATTATCTATAAAACATAGAAACATGTTTAATGGGTTTGATAAAAATAGAGGAAGATCTAAGGAGTGGGCTAATGAATAATTTATAGAATTATGTTAGTAAAAAATTTGGATAATATGATTGAAAAGGTTATTAAATTACTAATGCCGATTATTTTCTTTTTGCCTTTGTTTATAAGTAGTGATTTTTATTTTCCTTTTATTGGACCACGCAATTTTTTGTTTAGAATAATGGTTACAGTTATTCTCGGTCTTTATCTTTTTCTTTTTATACGCCAACCAAAAAAATATAAACCACTTAAAAGTAATATCTTAGTAGCTTATTTAGTCTTGGCATTTATTTTGACAGTTTCCAGTCTAATAAATAGGGATTTTCTTTTTAGTTTTTGGAGTAATTATGAAAGGATGGATGGTCTGGTTACTCTTTATCATCTTTTGGCGTTTTTTGTTGTGATTTTGGGCTTATATTATCGCAAAAAAGGCTGGTTGCTTTTGCTTCGGACTACAGTCTTTGTCTCATTTTTGGTTTCTTTTGTAGCCCTTGGTCAATTTTTTAATTTTGGTTTTTTCTTTGCTCAAGAGTCTGGTAGAGTATCAGCTTTTTTTGGTAATCCTGCATATCTAGCTACTTATGCTTTATTTCATTTTTTCTTTGCCCTGTATTTTTTTCTAAAAGAGAGGTTGAGTATTTTGCGTTTTGAGTTGGTCAGTTTTTATATTTTAGATATATTGTTGATATTTTCTCTTTTTAGCAATATCGTTGGATCGGATAGTAATATTTTTTCCTTTTTGAAAAATTTTATGATGGCTATGTTTTTTATAATACCTCAGATATTTCTGAATATAAATTGTTATTATCAGGATAAAAAAATAAAAAAAATAAGTAGTAAATATTATTTTCTGGTAATAGCTTTTTTAAATTTTCTGGCCATATTTTATAGTCAAACCAGAGGAGTGATAGTGGGGTTGGGGTTGGCTGTTTTGTTTGTTTTATTTTTTTTACTTTTATCAAAAAAAGTTTCCACGCAATATAAAAGAATATCAGCCTTATCTTTATTGTTGTTGCTGGTGATGACCACTGTATTTTTTGTGTCACGGGATAGCAAATATATACAGCAAACTCCTACTTTAGGAAGAATTGCCAGTATATCTATCAATGATACAACAACCCAATCTCGTATTTTGACTTGGAGTGCATCTCTGCATGGCCTAGTTGAAAAGCCTGTTTTGGGTTGGGGGGAAGAAAATTATTACAAAGTTTTTAATAAATATTTTCCTACAGAAATACTTAGAGAGTCTGATTCCAGAGTTTGGTTTGATAGGCCTCATAATATATTTATTCAATACGCTATAAGCGGAGGTTTGCTTGGCCTACTGGCATATTTGTCTATTTTTATTTTTGCTTTTAAATCTTTATATCTTTATTACAAAAAAACCAATGATATTCAAACTTTTTTGCTTTTTAGTTCTTTGATTATTGCTTATTTGGTACAAAACTTTTTTGTGTTTGACAGCCTAAACAGTTATATACCATTGGTATTATTTTTGGCAATTATTATTTTTATTAGCCACAAAGAAAATAAAATAAATTTTGATTTGCAATTTCCCAAGAGGCGACCATATTTGCCCGCTATATTGGTTTTTATTTTGGTGATTTCACTCGGTGTTTATCTGACTGTGCCAAGAGCTATGGCCAATCGTAATTTTTTTACAGTTTTTAGTAAAATGCGTTATCAAGACGTTTTTTCATTTTCCTATCAAAATCATTTGGATTTTATAGAGCATATAAATAAGTATTATCTTGGGAAGTTTGAAGGTAGACAGCTTTATGGGGAATATGTGGAAAATCTTTTGTCTAAAGATAATATCTATATTAATGACAGACAAAAGGCACTGAATTTAGCCGAAGAGCAATTGCTATTAAATTGGCAGAGCCAGCCGGCCAGTGTGCGTTCTGATAGTTTTTTGATAAATCTGTATCTAAAGGCAGGTTATGAAATCAATCCTTTGTATAATCAGAAAAATATAGATTTTATAAACAAAGTATTACCATATAGCCCAAGCAGAACTAGATTATATTATGCTCTGGGTAATTCCTATATAGGGGTTGGTAATTATCCTGAGGCTGTAGCTCAATTTGAGAGAGCTAGAGATATGTCGCCATATATATTTGAGTCATACTTTCATTTACTTGTAGCTTATTTGTATGCAGGGGATTTGGAGGCGGCTAGTCAGTTGGTAGCTCAAATGGAAGAAAATCTAGCTCAGTTTTATACACAGGTATTAAAAAACACGCCCTTAGACGCTGATATAAAGGTATCTGCTCACTTGGGTCAATTGGCTGATGTCTATGTTTCCTTTGCTTATTTAGATGAGGGTATAGATTTATTGGAAGAGTCTTTGATAAAGTATCCAGCTCAGAGTAATTTTTTGGCCAAGCTAGCCCTCTATTATCATCAGCTTGGCCAAGAAGAAAAATCTGCCCAGTATTTGGGCAGACTTCGCGTATTGGATCCGCTGTATGCAGAGGAGATTAAAAAATTATATTTAAAATAGTTTAAGTATTGTTGGGAAAAGGCTCTAGTGACATAATAGTTTGAGTTTCTTTTTTTGATATTACCTTTTTATTTTCCAAAATTTTTACTAAAGTACCCAATTTTTTATCTTCTTTTCGGATGGTGACTATTAGATCGCCTTTTAGATCAAGTAGTTTTTCGTCCAAATATTCTTTGCTGACCATTGTTGTTTCAATTTTATTGAGCCGTTGGTCTATTTTCTCAAAACGTTGGTCTATTTTCTCAAAACGCTGGTCTATTTTCTCAAAACGTTGGTCTATTTTCTCAAAACGCTGGTCAATGCCATTGAAACGTCCTTCGTTGTCGTCGGCAAAAATATTAATAGCACCAGCTAATTTATCAAGATTTGCGCTATTTTTGTTGACCTTTTTATCCAATACTTGTATGGCCTTTAGTATCTGTTGATTAGTAATCTCACTTTTCTTCTTCATAGTTTTTTGTTAATTATTTAGGTTAATTCATTATAAGTCATAGCTTATTTACTTGTCAAATTAGAACAATCCTAAGTATATTTTTTCTGTTTTTTCCAGAGTATTTGTAAGGTTAAAATTGTTTTTTATATTCTGATAATTTTGATGAGCTATGTTATTGGCCAATTCATTGTCAGATGACATTTTTTCCATGGACTCAACCAGTGATAGGGGATCGGCTGGGCTGACAAGCAGACCTGTTTTTTGATCAGTAATTATTTCAGATATTCCACCTACTCGGCTAGCGATAGTAGGTACTTGGGCCAATCCAGCTTCCAAAATTGTAAATGGCAGACCCTCTTTGACTGATGGCAGAACAAAAATATCAAAAGCAGGAAGATATTTATAGGCATTATCAATTTGTCCCAAAAATTTTATATAATTTTCTACACCCTGGTCTTTGGCCAATTTTTTTATATTTTCCATTTCTGGTCCGTCACCAATTAGTGCCCAGTTATAATTTTTTATAATAGGTGAATCTTTGGCCAGTAGCATTTTGATAGCCTCTATCAGATATTGATAGCCTTTGGTCGGATAAAAACTGGCAATAGTACCAAAATATTTTTTGTCAGGATTCAGGCTCAGTTTTTTTAGGGCTTCTTTTTTTTCATAAAAATTGTATTTGTCAAAATCAAGTCCATTATGAATAGTAATCATCTTAGCGTCAGGAGTGATTTTGTTTTCTATGGCGCTTGCTTTGTCATAATCTGAAACGGTAATTATGACATTTTGGATAGCAGTAGAAAATTTTTCAGAAAATCTGTAGAGTTTTTTTCTGGTTTTGGAAAGTGGCTCATTGAAGACAAAACCATGGGCAGTATAAACAACTCTTATTTTTGTGTTGATTGGATTGCTAGCGTATAGTCTGGCAGCTAATGCGCCGAGTAGTCCGGTTTTGGAACTATTGAGATGTATGATTTCGTACTGTTCCTTATTGAGTAATTTATAAATGTCTATCATTGCTAGATAGTCTTTGCTCAAATCTATATTTCTGACCAGATATGGTAGTTCTATTGTTTTGATGTCCAGCTTTTTGGCACTATTTAAAAATCTTTGGTCATCAGTAGAGCTTTTCCCATGGGCAATGTGTATTTCATTGTGCTTTTTGAAATAGCCAGCCATTTGCAGGACATATTTTTGGGCACCGCCCCATTTGGTCTGGGTGACCAAATATAGGATTTTTTTGCCTTCTAAATGTGGTGTATTTTTAGCATTTTCGCTAATTTTAGTCATTTTTTTGGTTGATTTATTTTGTAAATACTGGTATAATTTTATAGTATTTATTAGTCTAAAGCAAGCGTTTTATGAAGAAAATTCTTATTTTTTCTCTGGCCTACCATCCATATGTTGGCGGAGCAGAAGTAGCAATTAAAGAAATTACTGATAGGTTGCCAAATTATGAGTATTATATGATTACCAATCAGTTTGATGCTACTTGGTCCAAAGAAGAAAAAATTGGCAATATTAATGTCCGTCGTATTGGTAATGGTAAAAAATGGGACAAATATATTTATCCTTTCAGGGCAACTATTTATGCTATCAATTTGAATAGAATTATAAAATTTGATTTTGCCTGGTCTATGATGGCTTTTTATGCCGGTCTGGCAGCTTTACTTTTTAAGTATAACACAAAAGTCCCATATCTACTTACCTTGCAGAGCGGAGACAGTGACGCATTTTTGAGAAAAAGAACTTGGTTTTGGGATTATTATTACAAACGTATTTATCGTGAACCAAAAGTAACTCAGGTAATTTCCAAGTGGCTTGGCGAAAGATCACGCCGGATGGGTAATAAAGGTGAAATATTACTCGTGCCAAATGCGGCTGACTTGAATGTTTTCAAAAACACTCTTGATCAAGACGGTATTGCCAAGATTAGAGAGGAACTAGGAGTGCAGATTGATCAGACTATGATTGTCACCACCTCTAGATTGGTTTTAAAAAATGGAATAGATGATTTGATAAAAGCTGTTCATTTTCTGGTTTACAAAATGGGTATCAATACTAAGCTTGTTATTTTTGGTTCTGGACCTGATGAGCAAAAACTTCGTAATTTGGCTGTTGAAAAAAAAGTCACTGACAATGTTTTGTTTATGGGCTATACCGATTACAAAAAATTACCGCCTTATGTAGAGTCAGCTGATATTTTTTGTCGTCCGTCATTGTCTGAAGGCTTTGGTAATTCTTTTGTAGAAGCTATGGCAGTTGGTACGCCCATCATTGCTACTAGAGTCGGTGGTATTCCTGATTTTTTACAAGACGGTCAAACTGGATTATTTTGTGAAGTCAGAAATCCGGCTTCCATTGCCGAGGCAGTATCTAAATATGTCAAAAATCCAGAGCTTTACAAATCAATTGTCCAGCGTGGTCAGGAATTAGTAAAAGAAAAATATTCTTGGGATAAAGTAGCTAGTCAGATGGATAGAGTTTATCAAAGAATGTTGGGAAAATAATTTACAATTAAATATGAAGAAAAGCGATGAGACAATATTTTGTTTATATTTTGGCTAATCATAAACAGGGTACATTATATACAGGAGTAACAAATGATTTAATTGTTAGAGTATGGCAACATAAAGAAAAACTAGATAATAAATCATTTACATCACGATATAGTATCAATAAATTAGTATATTATGAAATATATGAAGATGCTTATGAAGCTATATCTAGAGAAAAGCAAATTAAAGCGGGGTCAAGACAGAAAAAGATTGATTTAATAGAAAAATATAATAAAAATTGGGCTAATTTATATAATAAATTGTAATATTTGTCATTGCGAGCCCGAAGGGCGTGGCAATCTAAAAGCTTGTAGATTGCTTCGTCTCCGCCAGCTGGCGGATCCTCGCAATGACAAAAGGATAAATTTAATAATTAATTTCTAACGGGGTGAAAATAGTGATAGCAACAGGAATTTTTGTGCCAGAGCTTGGTGGCCCAGCTACTTATGCTCCCAATATTGCCAGAGAATTTATAAAAATGGGGCACAAAGTAGAAGTACTTACTTATTCTGACAAGGCTAGGTATGATTTTGACAGTGGTTTTGGCTACCCTGTTTTTAGGATAAAACGAGCCAATAAATTGCTTAATTATTGGAGATATTTTCAAAAGCTTCAAAAAATAGCCAAAAACGCCGATATTATATATAGTTTTGATCATTTTAGTGCCGGTATTCCTACAGCTTTATTTTGCCGTATTTATAAAAAGCCATTTTATATTAGGGTCGGTGGTGATTTTATTTGGGAAAGATATTTGGATATGACAGGTGCCTTGGTTACTTTACATGATTTTTATAAACGAGGTATTCATAAGCAAGCAGAAAATTTTAGGTTCAAAATCATAAGATTTATTTTCAGGCAGGCTACGGGCATTATTTTTACTACTAGTTTCCAAAAAGAAATTTTTAAAAAATATTATGAATTAGCAGATAACAAACTTTTTATTATCAAAAATCCAATTGTCTTATCAGATGCTATTGTCAGAGAGCAAGTCAGTAAAGAAATAATTTTTTCAGGACGCTTTATTCACAAAAATAATATATTGAATTTTATCAGAGCCTTTCATGATATTCATGATCATTCATACACTTTGGTACTCATTGGTGAAGGGCCTCTCAAAAAAGATATACAAAATTTAATTGCTGAGCTTGGTGCCGATAATATTCACATGGAAGAAAAACTTTCTCGTCAGGATTTGAAAAAAAGAATTGCCAATGCCTATCTGCTAGTCTGGCCGTCACTGACTGATATCAGCCCCAATTCAATGCTTGAAGCAGTCAGTCTCAATGTGCCAATACTAAGTACCAGTGAAATTGGTTTTTCTTGGTTGCGTGATAAGATTAGAACTTTTGATCCATTGAGTTATCAGGATATGACTAGGGCCATTGATGAACTGCTTGATGAAAAAGTTTACCAAGATTATACAAAAGTTATTTCAGAGCTTAATTATGATTATTCTTATAATCAGGCAGCCAGAGATACTATAACTATTTTTGCTAAATAAAATTTACCCCGTTAGAAATTCACTCTAGCAGGGGAGATTGGCAAAATAATAAATAAATGATTATATATTCCACTTTATGGAAAAAGTAGAGCAAAAAATAATTTCTAATGGGGTGATAGATTTGAAAGACATTTCAATATTAATGATTAGTTTTGATACTGGGCTCTTAAATAGCTCTAGTAGTGGGGACTCTATTAGCCGTCATCGAGAGTATGCCAAGAGCCTCAAACGTCTGGATATCATTGTCTTGGGTAAAACCAATAATTCCGGCAGTATTTTATCTGACAATCTTCAGGTCTATGGAGTGGGCAACAAATTTTTGTCTTTGTATCAAGCTTGGGTTTTGGCCAAAGATTTGATGAAAAAAAACAAATATGATTTGGTTGACACTCAGGATCCTCATTTGACTGGGCTTTTGGGCATGTTTTTAAAAAAGAAATACAAAATAAAATTTGAGCTTCATTTTCACGGTGATTTTTGGGACAATCCACGCTGGTTAGCCTTATCTTTTAAACATCGCATTTTCAATATTTTGCAGAAAAAAACAGTCAAAAATGCTGATGCTATCAGGGTAGTAAACAAAAAAATAAAGGAAAAGCTGGTTTTTTCAGGTATTAATGAAAGTAAAATACAGGTGATTAATACCCCGGTTGATACGGAAAAATTTGTATTGGACCTAGATAACCAGCAGATATCCGATATAAAAAATAAATATTCCAATAAAAAAATAATACTTTTTGTCGGTCGTCTGGTGCCAGAAAAAAATCTCACTTTCCTTTTGGAGCTCATTAAAGAACTGAAAGAAAAAAGAAATAATTTTGTTTTGCTTTTGGTTGGCGAGGGCACAGAGCATGACAAATTAATAAATTTTGTTAATCAAAATGATTTGCAGGATTTGGTATTTTTTTTGGGAGCCAAAGAGCATAATGAATTATTGGTTTATTACCAAGCCGCTTATTTATCTATTCTCTTGTCAGTTAGTGAGAGTTTTGGCAAAGTGATTATTGAATCAGGTTTGTCTGCTACACCTACTTTGGCATCCAGATCACTAGGTCCTTCAGCTATTATAGAAGATGGTCAAAATGGCTGGCTGGTGGATATAAATGATTTGGAAAATACTACTGCTAAATTAGTATACCTCTTGGATAATGAAGATTTGGTAAAATTAATTGGTATCAAAATCAAACAGGAGTTTGCCGATACTTATAGTCGTGGTCGGACATTTGGTCAGGTAAAAGACTTTTGGTTTAAAATAGTAAATAATCAGTTATGAAATACTTGGTAGTTATACCAACCTATAATGAAAAAGAAAATATATCTGATTTGATAATAGCTATCAAAAATTTGTCCTTGTCTTTGGATATTTTGATAGTTGATGATAATTCTCCAGACAATACAGCCGGCCTGGTAGAAAATTTGCAAAATAAATATAGTGATAGTTTATTTTTAAAAAAACGTCCTGGTAAGCTAGGTCTTGGTTCAGCCTATCAAGAGGCATTTGAGTTTGCTAGAGAAAAAAAATATGATTTTGTGATATCTATGGATGCTGATTTTTCTCACAATCCAAAAGATATTATAAAGTTGGTAGAGCAAAGTCAAAATTTTGATATAGTGCTCGCTTCTAGAAAAATAAAAGGTGGCCAGATTGTAGGTTGGAACGCTTGGCGTCATTTGACCAGTAATGGTGCTATGGCAATTTCTAGATTGATATTGTCATTAAATACAAAGGATGTCACTGCTGGATTCAAGTGTTACAATAGAAAGTTTTTGGATTTTCTGAAAGACAAAAAAATAAAAAGCAATGGTTATGCTTTTCAGATTGAGATGATATATATTGCTGAAAAAAATAATTTTAGGATAAAAGAAATACCTTCGGTATTTTTGGATAGAGAAAAAGGAAAATCAAAGTTGTCCGCCAAAGATGCTATAGAATTTTTTATTAACGTTTTTAAATTAAGATTTACCCCGTTGAATAAATTTAAATAACTGTAAAATATGTACTTGATATATTATTTATTATTTATAAAATTTAGAAAGTTGGATATATTTTTTAATAATTTAAATTTAATATTTAAGTTTAGCTTAAATATTATTCAACGGGGTAAAAAAATATGAGTCCCGTTAGAAATTCACGGGGCAATAGGTTATAATTATAAATGATTATTTATATAGTTGATAATAAAATAATTTGCTAATAGGTATTATTTTTTACAAAAGTTTAACAAAATAAATTTCTAACGGGATGAGACTACTGATGATTACTAGAAAGGTAGATAAAGACGATGGTTTGGCCGGTTTTAGTTTTAATTGGGTCAAAAAATTGGCTAATAATATAGAAAATCTGGATGTGATTTGTCTGGAAAAGGGGAATATAGAAGGCCTACCTGACAATGTGTCTGTATATTCTCTGGGCAAAGAAAACGGCAAAAATCGTCTTAGGGAATTTTGGCGTTTTCAAAAACTAGCTATCAAACTAGTACCTCATGTTGATGGAGTGTTTGCTCATCAAAATCCTGAATACGGGTTGCTCATTTCTTTTTGGACCAAGCTTTTTAGAAAAAGATTAATTGCTTGGTATGCTCATGGATCTGTATCAATGCGTCTTAGATTGTTAAATTTTTTGGCCGACAAAATAATAACATCTACCCCTTCTGGTTTTAAATTATCTAGTAATAAGTTAATTATTCTCCACCAGGGGATTGATACTGAAATGTTTGCTTATACAAATAAGGTCAGCGATGGTACTTTAAAATTTTTATCTGTTAGTAGAATATCTTCTACCAAGAATATTCATCTGATGATTGATTTGGTAAGGGAGTTAAAGTTAGAATATAACAAAAAAATTATTTTTAATATTATTGGTGAATCTAGTTTGGGTAGGGATAAAAAATATTTACAAAAATTAAAAAAACAAGTTTTAGATCAAGGTTTAGACGCTGATGTCAGATTTTTAGGTTCAGTAGCTAATTATAAAACACCTGAACATTATCAATGGGCCGATGTATTTTTGAATTTTAGTAATACTGCTAGTTTAGATAAAACAATTTTAGAAGCTATGAGTTGTGGTACTTTAGTACTTACTTCCAATGAATCAGCTAAAGTTATTCTTAGCAAGATAAATAAAGCACTATGTTTGGAAGATATGAGCAAAGCTAGTAGTAAGATATTAGAGATAGAGGTTTTAGATAGAGATGCTTTGGGCAAAAAATTGAGAGAAGTAGTAAAAAATGAACATGGCCTGGATGATTTAATGAAAAAAATTATTTTTCAGTTTAGATAATATTATGAAAATATGTTTTCTTACTAATAATTTAGATACTCAGAATGGAGGTGGGCGTTTTTCTTATGAATTGATTGAACATGTCAGAAAAAATATTGATGATGTTGTAATTTTGACTACCGTCAGTAGCGGCTACGACAAAGAGCATAGCATTTTATCTACCAGTAAAATAAAATTGTTATTTTCTATTTTTAAAATTAGGAAAATAATTAAGCAATGTGATATTATTTATGCTTTAGACGGTTTCCCTTACGGTATTATTGGGGTTTTGACTAGTTTAGGCTTGAAGAAAAAAATAATTATTACGGCTATTGGTAGTGGCTCTATTCGGCCTTTATATGGCAAATGGAATTTTCTACTTACTTGGGCTTATAGAAGGGCTGATGTTGTCACGGCTATTAGCAGCTATACAGTAAATGAAATTAATAAAAAGATAGATATAGATATAAAAATAATTACACCCGGTATAAGTTATCAGTATTTTCTTGATAGCTATAATCAGGTCGATGACTCGGCTCTCAAATATAAACCATACATCCTTACTGTCGGCCGTTTTAAGAAAAGAAAAGGGCAATTGTTGAGCCTAAAAGCTTTTGCAAAAATTGCCAAAGAATTTCCGGATTTAAAATATGTATTTGTAGGTTCCAGCCGTAGTGCTTATTATCAGCAGGTAGCGGATTTGTCTAGGAAGTTTAGTTTGGAAAATAGAGTTATATTTAAGGAAGCAATTAACGATAATGAATTAGTATCATTTTATAAAAATGCTGAACTGTTTATTTTGTTGCCTCAGAATGTAAATTTTGACATTGAGGGTTTTGGATTGGTATATCTTGAAGCAGCCGCGTTTGGTTTGCCAGTGATAGGCGCCTTGCGAAGCGGAGCTACTGATGCTATATTAGATAAGCAAAATGGTTTTTTAGTAGAACCACAGGACGTTGATGAAGCCGCCGAAAAAATGAAACTCATTTTGGAAGATTCTAAGCTCAGACATAATTTTAGCCATAATTCTATAGTCTTTGCCAAAAGCCTTGATTGGTCAACAATAATAAAAAAATATTTGAATATTTTGAAATGAATAAGAAAAAAATAGCAAATCTCCTCCAGAAATATTTTTCCAATGTTTGGTATTACTATTTATATTATAAAGCGGCTAAAAAAATTGGTTATAATAATAAACAGAAAAATGATGCTTTTGCCAGGTTGCTGGAATTAAGCAAAGATAAAAAATGTCTGCAGATAGGTGTACGGCGTAAAAAATTCAGCCAAAATTGGGTAAGTGTTGATTTGTATGACAAGTCTGATTGTATAGATTATAATTATGATATACATGATTTAAAATTTGTTGACAATACTTTTGATGCAGTAGTCTGCAATGCAGTTCTAGAGCACGTAGAGAATCCCCAAAAAGCGATTAGTGAGTTACACAGAGTTTTGAAGCCGGGAGGTTTAATTTGGGTAGAAGTGCCTTTTAATCAGCCGTATCATGGATCGCCAAATGATTTTTGGCGCGTTACACTTGCTGGGATTCGTATTTGGCTTTCGGATTTTGAAGAAATATCCGCTGGATATTTTTCTCCGACCAAGAGCCCAATTCACAACGGAGTTTATTTTAATGGAAAGAAATAAAATTATAAAATTATGCTAATAAGAAAAATTTTAAAAAAGATTGGTATTTTACCAAAACAAGCTCGTCGTTATAGTCAGTTGTATACTATAATTGATAAAATTCAACCTAAAAAAATAATGGAGATAGGTACTTGGAACGGTAAGCGGGCTATTTCTATGATTGAAGAAGCCAAAAAATATCATAATAAGGAGGAAATCCATTATTATGGGTTTGATTTATTTGAAGATTTATCAAATGAAGAATATGAGCGCGAGTTATCAAAAAAACCGCCAAGTAAGCAGATAGTCAATGATGCTATTTCACATAGCGGAGCTAATATACATTTGTATCAAGGCAATACCATGGAAGTTTTGCCGGCCGTAGCTTCTGAATTACCTAAAATGGATTTTGTTTATATAGATGGTGGTCATAGTTTGACTACTATAGAAAGCGATTGGCTCAACACTATCAAAGTTATGGATAAAAATACCGTAGTGGTTTTTGATGATTACTGGGTCAATAGAGAAGACGGCGGTTGTAAGCCTATTGTGGACAAAATTGACAGAACAATTTTTGATGTAGAAATTTTACCTATTACAGATAAATTCAATAATTCTGATTTTGGTAAATTGGTAATCAGGTTTGCCAAAGTTAGTTTCAAAAAATAAATGTCCGAGAGTAAAGATTTTTTTTATATTGCCAATGTCCGTTTACCTAGTGAACGGGCAAATAGTTTGCAAATTGCCAAGATGTGTGAATCTTTTGCCAAGGCAGGAGCGAATGTATGCCTTGTGGCTCCCAAAAGAAAAAATAACATAAATGAAGACGTTTTCTCTTATCACAAAGTAAAAAATAATTTTAAAATTATTTATTTACCTAGCATAGATTTGGTTGGTAAGGTTCCCAAGCTTGGTTTTTGGCTACAGAGTTTGACATTTTCCATATCGGTCAGAAAGTATCTTAAAAAAAAATATAAAGGATCAGTTATATATACACGCGATGAATATTTGCTTCCTTTTTTGCAAAGATTGAACTGTAGAATTTTTTGGGAGGCACATGCCTTGCCCAAAAATATAAAATTTTACCTTAAATACTTGAGTAAGTGTGAAAAAATTTTTGTTTTGACAAAAACAATAAAAAATAGATTGATTAGTTTGGGCATTAATTCTACAGATATTTATGTCTCTCCTGACGCGGTGGATTTGTCTATTTTTGATATTCTTTTTTCCAAAGATAAGGCTAGAGAAAAATTTAAGTTGCCCCAAGATAAAATTATTTTAGGATATACAGGCAGTCTCACTACCAAAGATATGGATAAAGGTGTTTCGTGCATTCTTAGAGCGTTGTCTTATCTGCCACACGAAATTTTGTTTTTAGCAGTCGGAGGAAATGGAGAAGATATAAAAAAATATAAACAAAAGACAGCGGACTTAGTTATAGATGAAAGGGTAATTTTTTTACCCAAAGTAAGTCAGTATGATTTAGCTATTTATCAAAAGGCTTTTGATATATTACTTATGTCCTTCCCTAATAAGGAACATTTTGCTTATTATATGTCTCCACTAAAAATGTTTGAGTACATGAGTGCTAAGCGTCCCATAATCACTTCTGATTTGCCTTCAATAAGAGAAGTATTGACCGAAAAAAGCGCCATTTTTTTTAGACCGGACGACCCAAAAGATTTGGCTGAAAAAGTCAGTATGATATTGTGTAATAGCAAATTAGCTGAAGAAATATCGGAGCGGGCTTATCTTGATGTACAAAATTATAGCTGGGATAAAAGGGCAAAGAAAATTTTGGAAGTTATTAATTTTTAGATTGACTAAGAGCTGCAAAAATGGTATTTTTTAACTTATATTATCAATACATTCAGACTTATTTTATATAATAAAGTTGAGGGATAAAAGTAAATAAAAATTTATGAAAAAAGCGTTGATTACCGGAATTACCGGTCAGGATGGGGCCTACCTAGCAAAATTTTTATTGTCCAAAGATTATAAAGTCTATGGTTTAATTAGGAGGATTGTCAATCGTGATTTTTCCAATTTGGTTTATTTGGGCATTGATAAAGACATTGACTATATTGACGGCGACCTCACCGATGAAGCGTCGCTTATTCACGCTATTAAAACAATCAGACCGGATGAAGTTTATCATTTGGCCGCTCAATCTTTTGTTGGCACTTCTTGGGATCAGCCAATTGTGACCTCAGAAATAAATGCTATTGGCACTTTAAAATTATTGGATGCCATTAAACATCATCATCCTTCGGCCAAGTTTTATCACGCCGCTACCAGTGAAATGTTTGGCAACAGCAATTTTGACGGCATTCAAACTGAAGACACACCATTTCACCCGCGCAGTCCTTATGCCATTTCCAAACTTTTTGCTTATTGGATGACGGTAAATTATAGGGAAAGTTTTAGTATGTTTTGCGTCAATGGCATTTTGTTCAATCATGAATCGCCCATTAGAGGCAAGGAGTTTGTTTCTAGAAAAATTACCGACGGAGTAGCCCGCATCAAGCTGGGCTTGGCAAATGATATTAAGTTAGGCAATTTAGATAGTAAAAGAGATTGGGGCTTTGCTGGCGATTATGTAGAAGCAATGTGGTTGATGATGCAGCAGGATGAGGCCGATAATTATATAATCTCTACCGGTCAAACGCACAGCATTAGAGATTTTTTGGATATTGCTTTTAAATGTGTTGGCATTAATAATTGGCAGCCATATGTGAAGATAGATCCCCGCTTTAAAAGGCCAGCTGAGCTTTTTACTCTGCAAGGTCAAAATAGTAAAGCTAGGGAAAAATTGAGTTGGAAACCAAAAGTGAATTTTGAGGAATTGGTCAAAATGATGGTTGAAGCTGATCTTGAGAGGCTAGGTAAAAAATAAAATGAAAGTCACTGTTATTACCAATAATATAGATAGTTTCAGCGGCTGGGGAGTTTATTCTTTGGCTATTGTAAATGGTCTCAAAAATCTTGGTTTAGATCTACGGGTAATAACCGAGAAAAAAAATATGCGCCCGCTTACGGGGGCGTTTAGTTTTTTTTATAATATATATAAAATCAAAAAAATGTCGTCATCAAGTGACGTGGTGCATGCTTTTGACGGATGGCCATATGCGGTTTATGCTTATTTTGCAGTTTTAGGGACAAATAAAAAATTTTTTATAAATGGCGTTGGTACTTATTCAGTAGCACCTATGGGCAGTTTTGTAAAAAGATTTTTTTTAACTTTGGCTTATAAAAGAGCACAAAAGATTTTTTGTATTAGTAACTATACTAAAAGGAGAATTTTGGAAAAAATAAAGTTGGACAATTTAGAGGTAATACTTTTGGGCAAGCCGCAGATAACTGGAACGTCCGAAGAAATTATTGGCAAATACAAAATAAGATATAATTTAATAGAAAAGAATTACCCTATTTTTTTGACAGTAGGCGCCGTCAAAAAACGTAAAGGCCAATTGTATACTTTGAAGGCTATTTCAAAAATTATAAAGCAATACCCTGATTTCCGTTATTTTATTTTAGGATCAGGACAAGACAAAATTTATGTTGATTCAATAAAGCAATATATTGAAGAGAAAAACATATCAGATAATGTTTTATTTATTAATAATGCCGATGAGGAAGAGTTACTATTTTTTTATTCCATAGCTGACATATTTTTGTTAAATTCTATAAATGACAAGGAACATTTTGAAGGATTTGGTTTGGTTTTTTTGGAAGCGGCTAGTTTTGGTTTACCGGTTATTGGGAGCAAAGGTTGCGGAATCGAGGATGCTTTGTTTGATGGTTATAATGGATATTTGGCAGAGCAGAAAAATAGTGAGGATATTTATGAAAAAATAATAAAAATATTGGAAGGGGATATAAAAAAAATTGGTGAAAACTCCAAGGAGTTTGCTTCCAGATTTTCCTGGGAAAATACAGTAAAGGAATATTATAGATATTATAAAGCAAATGGATAAAGATAGAAAAATCAGCATCTCAGTATGTAATATAGTCAAAAATGAGGAAAAACAAATTGGCGGTTTTTTATCATCTTTGGTTAATTTTGCTGATGAAATAATAATAGTGGATACCGGTTCTACAGATAATACTTTGAAGATAATCAATAGTTTTATGGCTAGTCATGGCAATATAAAATTATATGAGTACAAATTACCTGGCGTTTTTCATTATGGCAAAGCTAAAAACTATTCAATTAGCAAAGCGACTAAGGACTATATAATTATTTTAGATACCGATGAAAGATTATCTGAAGATTTCAAGTCTAAAATAAGAGACTATTTGTTGGAGCATGATAATAAAGTTTTTAGGATAAAAAGAGTTGATGAATCAGTGACGCATTTGATAGATAACCCGGAAAGAATATTAAAAAATAATTGTGGGATTTTGTATTGTGAACAGGAAAAAAATAGGGTGCATGAAAATTTGAATTACACGGGGGAGGAAGTAGAAATTTTTGAAGAAATAGTATGGCATCAACAAAGATGGCAACATTATATTTATCGTCCACAAAGAATTTTTCCTCAACTTGAATTGCAGATTGAGAGAACGCCAAAGACAAAAAGTTTTTTTAGACATCTGATTAGGGGTATATGGTATTTTAATTATAGATTCAAGAAACTCTACTTCAAAAGAAAATTATATAAAGATGGTAAGGCAGGTTTTAAATATGCCTTTATTAGAGCTTTTGATGCATTCTTGATACAATTTTTTGTCGGGCTAAAACCACAAGACGGGCAAAAATATTGGAAGGATGAATCAGAAAAATAAGATTATGGCACATAAAAATATTACAATTTTTGCTAACATATTTGTAAATAATCAAAGAAGATTTCAACATTTGAAGGATTCATTTAATTCTTTTAAGGATATATCCGATAATTGGCTGATAAATGTACGAGGTGATCTAAGGGAGGATGTTATAGATTTTTTAAAACAGAGTTTGGGTAATAAAATGGTTTTATTTGAGCTCTTAGATGACAATAGACCTGGAGGTGGTTGGTTTAG